>CAKZOF010000180.1 GCA_937135995.1 uncultured Pyrinomonas sp. | reverse complement strand
GGGCCGCGCGCAGGTCTTCTTCACGCCGAACGTGACGTTGACGGCGCGGCTCTACGCCGTCGATTCCTTCTTGCAGTTGAACGAAAGTCCACAGGCCATCGGAACGCTGCCGTCGAGCGGGATCATTCAAGCCGTGCCTCTGCCGCTTGCCGAACTGCGCCGCTACGAAACGGGTACGCCCCTTTCTCGACTCAACATCGGCGGAGCAAACTTCATCCCGCAGGCCGACGATCCGGATAACTCGCAAGCGCAGCGATTCGTCAGCGGTGCCGCGCGGCTCACCGTTCGCCTGCGCGATGACGTCGGATTCACGCTCGGCTACCAAGCGCTCGACGCGCGGCGCGTTTATCGCGATGGGCCGGCGGGGGTGTCACCCTTCGAGCCGCGCGGCAACACGCGCTCCGACTACGGTGGATTGGTCCAGACGCTGGACGCGCGCCTCGACCTAGAGCCGTTCGACGGAAATCGCCTCGTCATCGGATACGAGTTCGAAGACGAAAGCTTCGACAACCGATCCGCGCCGCCCAATCAAGCCGATGCCTCGCGCGTCCGCGCGGCCGAGCGAAGCCACGCCTTTTACGTGCAAGATTCAATGCGGGCGTTGGATGACCGCTTGCAAGTGCTATTGGCTTTTCGCGCACAGCGCTTCGCGCTCGAACGACCGCGCTTCGAGCCGCTTGCACGTGCGCCATACCAGAACGTCGTGTTCACGGCGCCGCCCAACGCTTACACGGGCGACGGCGCCATCGCCTACACGTTTCGTTCCACCGACACCAAGCTGCGCGCGCACGTTGGCAACGGGTACCGCGCGCCTTCGCTCTTTGAAAGGTTCGGCACCTTCTTCAGCGGCTTTTTCGGTTATTCCGTCTATGGCGACCCGCGCCTGCGGCCCGAACGCGCTTTGTCAGTGGACGGCGGTCTGGACCAGAGCTTCGCTGACGGGCGCGTGCGCGCTTCGGGGACGTACTTTTACACGCGGCTGCAAGAGACCATCGAGTTCGACTTTTCGGGAGCGATCAACCCAGCGACCGATCCCTTCGGGCGCTTCGGCGGTTATTTGAACCGCGCGGGCGGTTTGGCGCGCGGCGTCGAAGCGAGCCTCGAAGCGGCGCCAGCGCGTGCCCTCAAGCTCTTCGCTGCCTATACCTACACGAACAGCATTCAGCGACAGCCGCAGGTCGCAGGCAGCGGCGTGATCCGTTCACTGGTCATCCCGAAACATCAATTCAACCTGTTGGCGACGCAGCGGCTGGCGCAGCGTCTGACGGTGGCGTTCGAATTGACGGCGACGAGCAGTTACTTGGCTCCGATTTTCGACCCGAGCTCGTTCGCCAGTCGCGTTTATCGTTTTCGTCCGCTGGTCAAGGCCGATCTGTCGGCAAGCTACGCGCTGCCGCTCGCCGAACGCAAGACGCTTCGTCTGTTCGGCACGGTGGAAAACCTCTTCGATCGTGCGAACTACGAGAGCGGTTTTCGCACGCCGGGCGCAACCGCGCGGGCCGGAGCGGCGTTGAGCTTTTGAGTTGGCCGCGCTCTGCCCGGCCAGTTCGGAGGGAGCCAAAAACTCCATGGAGCGAACTTGCGAAAGGTGCGAACTCATCGAAGGCGAAGATTACTACTGGGAAGGCCCGGTGATGGTCTTCACGGCGCGTTTTCACCTCAAGCGAGGTCACTGTTGCGGTAACCGCTGTCGCCATTGTCCTTACGGCAATGGCCCGCAAAGCGCGGCTTGCGTCCAAGGGGAGTCGAGCCGAAGCGCGAATGAAAGCGGCTGAAGTCGGCCGCGCGAAGGCAAACTGCGGGTCGCGGTTCGAGAGCAGGGGGCGAGCGCCAACCAACCGATCAGGGACGGTGCGTGATGTGGTCCGGCGGCTCGTCGTCGCGCCAGGGTGAGCGCGCTGGTCGGCGGACCGGGGATGGTTTCGACGTGAGAATCGGAAGAAGCATCGGGCTGTTGTTGCTCGCCGTTTGCTTGTCCGGCGCGTGCCGCATGGCAGCGCCTGCGGATGCAAACAAGCAGACGGGGCCGCAGCGGATCGTCTCGCTGAGTCCAAGCGTGACCGAGATACTTTACGGCCTCGGCGCCTTTGAGCGCGTCGTCGCCGTTTCCGATTACTGCCGGTACCCGCCGGAAACGGAGCAACTGCCGCGCGTCGGTGGTTGGGCCAATCCCAACATCGAACGGATCGCTGCGTTGCAGCCCGATCTGGTGATCGTGACGGAAGTGCAAGCTCCTTTTGTGCGCGACCGCCTTGAAGCGCTGGGGATCGGCGTGCTCGTTGTGCCTGGCCAGACGCTCGATGATGTTTTCACCGCCATGCGCGCGATCGGCGAAGCGACCGGCAAACGAGATGAAGCGACGCGCCTCATCGCCGCGACGCGCGCGACGCTCGCTGCCGTCAGCGAGCAGACGCAGAAGCTGCCGCGCCCACGCGTGCTCTGCATCGTCGATCGCGTGCCGGGAACGTTGCGCGACCTGTACGCCGCAACCGAGGGTAGCTTCCTCTTCGAACTCATTCGCATTGCGGGCGGCGACCCGGTTGCGCCGCCTGCCGGCATCGGCTACGGTCGCATCTCCAAGGAAGCGGTGGTTGCGCTCGATCCCGAGGTGATCATCGACATGGTGCAAGGGGCCGAAGGGCGTCTGGCCGAAGACCCGGTGGCCGTGTGGCGGGCGGAATTGCCACAGCTCAAAGCCGTGCGTGAAGGGCGTGTGTATCCGATCAGAGATGTGTCTGTGCTCCATCCGTCGCAATTTGTCGGTCCCACGGCGCGCCTCTTTGCCGAGATCATTCATCCAGAAGCCTTCGGAGGTGGACCGCGGGCGGAAATAGGGGGCGAATAGATCCTAACGGCGGAGCACGCGGCGGAAGGCTGCTGAACGAAGCGCGCGATCGCGAAACCTTCAATGAAAGGCTCGGGCTCGTCCATGATGGATCAAGATCTCCTTCTCGAAGCGCGCGATCTCGGTTTCGCTTACCCGGGCGGACCGGCCGTGATCTGCGGCGCGTCGCTCCGGTTGCGACGCGCCAGCGTCAGCGCGCTCATCGGAGCCAACGGTTCGGGCAAATCGACGCTGATCCGCCTGCTTTGCGGTCTGCTCCGACCGCAACGCGGCGAAGTCCTCTTTGCCGGGGCCAATCTGCACGCCATGGAGGCGCGGCGGCGTGCGCAGCTCATCGGTTACGTCCCACAGACGACGCACACCGTCTTCCCGTTCACCGCGCTCGAAGTGGTGCTGACGGGACGCTCGCCCTACACGCCGCGCTTCCGGTTCGAGAACGAGCGGGATCGCCGCATCGCGCTGGCGGCGTTGACCGCGGTGGAGGCAGCACATCTGGCCGAACGCCCGATGACAGAGCTTTCCGGCGGCGAGCGGCAGATGGTCATGCTGGCGCGCGCATTGGCGCAAGAACCGACCTGCCTGTTGTTAGACGAACCTTCTTCCTCGCTTGACCTGCGACATCGTGCGGCGCTCGTGCGCCACCTGCGTCGCTTGCGCGACGAACGTGGACTGACGGCACTGGTCGTCACGCATGACCTGGCGTTGGTGGATGCCCGGTTTGATCAAGTTTGTGCCATGCGCTGCGGCGCCATCGTGGCTGCCGGCAGCCCACGCGAAGTGTTGCGCGAAGAAGTGCTGCGTGATGTCTACGCCGACGCGAAGATCCGCGCGCTGGCGGCGGACGGCCACGTCTTCGTTTGGTCGGAGGATTGACGCCGAAAAAAGCCGAGCGCGGCATGCTAGGGGCTTGGGCGAACAAGGCATGAGTCCCGATGGTTCTCGCCCCTTCAGGCTTGACATGTCACGCGCGATTGTGTATATTCCGCCCTTTGGACTCGGGGTCCAAAGACGCGCTAGTTTCGTTTGTAAGCAACGTCGAAAATGGTTCTGTCGGTGCGGAGGCGTTGCAGAGGCAGAAACGAGTTTTCTGCCACGAGTCGGACTGCTATTGTGGCGTAAAAGGCCGTGCGGCGCTGCCGATCTTCGGACGATTTGGCG
The DNA here is from genome assembly GCA_937135995.1 of uncultured Pyrinomonas sp. Classification (GTDB taxonomy): domain Bacteria; phylum Acidobacteriota; class Blastocatellia; order Pyrinomonadales; family Pyrinomonadaceae; genus Pyrinomonas. The sequence goes on along the minus strand of CAKZOF010000180.1, from coordinate 1,315 downwards.
CGACGGCTCGCTCGAGGATGAAGACTCTTGCCTGAATTAGCGCGACGCCACAGACAAAGTCGGGCTGGAAGGGGGCCAAGATCCGCACCCGCCGACGAGCGACGTCAGAACTCCCTCGAATAGTAGGTGACGAACCGCGCATCTTGCGCTGACTGCCGGACCGGCGTTCCGGCAAGAGGCAGGTGAACGGACGGGTTTGCGTTTTGATTCGGGTCTGCAAAACGGAGAGGTTGAAGTCGTGCCAACGATCAGTCAACTAGTTCGCAAGGGGCGCCAGAAGGTCAAATACAAAACGGCCAGTCCGGCGCTGCAGGGCAATCCACAAAAGCGCGGCGTCTGCACGCGCGTCTACACACAGACGCCGAAGAAGCCTAACTCGGCGCTGCGCAAAGTGGCGCGCGTGCGCTTGACCAACGGGATCGAGGTGACGACCTACATCCCGGGCGAGGGGCACAACCTGCAAGAGCACTCGATCGTGCTCATCCGCGGCGGGCGCGTCAAGGATCTGCCGGGTGTGCGCTACCACGTCATCCGCGGCACGCTCGATGCTGCCGGCGTCGCCAACCGCAAGCAAGGGCGATCCAAGTACGGCACCAAGCGGCCCAAGGCCGGAGCGGCGCCGACTGCCAAGAAGTGAGGCGTAAGTTCGAGAGGCGAAACGTATGCCGAGACGAAGGGTTGTCGAAAGACGCGAGGTTCTGCCCGATCCCATCTACAACAGCCCGTTGGTGACCAAGTTCATCAACTGCATGATGTGGGACGGCAAAAAATCTTTGTCGGAGAGGATCTTCTACACGGCGCTTAACCGCGTCGCGGCGAAGACGGGCGAAGATCCACTCAAGCTGTTCAAGCGGGCCGTGGATAACGTTCGCCCGACCGTGGAGGTCAAGTCGCGGCGTGTCGGCGGTTCGACCTATCAGGTGCCGGTGGAGGTCCCAACCGAGCGGCGCGGCAGTTTGGCGATTCGTTGGATCATCCAAGCAGCGCGCAACCGCGGCGAAAAGACCATGATTGAACGACTGGCGGCCGAATTGATCGACGCCGCCAACAACCGCGGCAGCGCCGTCAAGAAGAAAGAGGACACGCACCGCATGGCGGAGGCCAACCGAGCCTTCGCCCATTACCGGTGGTGATTCGCCCGATCCTTTGGATCGATTTCGAGAAGTAGTTATGCCCAAGCACGATCTCAGAAGATTTCGCAACATCGGCATCATGGCGCACATCGATGCCGGCAAGACGACGACCACCGAGCGCATCCTGTACTACACGGGCGTCTCGCACAAGCTCGGCGAAGTGCACGAAGGGACGGCCACCA
>CAKZOF010000179.1 GCA_937135995.1 uncultured Pyrinomonas sp. | reverse complement strand
GACAAGCTGGTCGAAAACCTGCACGAAGACAAAGACCTCGCTTTGCGAGGAGCGTTGGCTTTCCTTCGGTCGTTCATTTTGACTCTGCCTTCGGGCAAGCAGAATACGTTCGCCGCGCACAACCCCCCGGTCTTTATCGCGCTCAGGGCAGGCAAGGGGTTGCCGCGTAACCTTGCGACGGCGTTCGAAAGACCTGTCTATCCACGAGATAAGAGCCTTTCGGGTCATTCAGCGGAAGCGCTCATGGTTGAGTGGAAGAAGTTCGATGATGTATTTGGTCGGCTGGATGATGAGCGAACAGCCATCGTCAATCTTACGGATGGCGAGATCGATTGCCCGAAGGAGAACAGCAAAGGGAAGATCGAGGATATCCTCAGAGTGGCAGAAGAAGCAATTCGCAAGATGCTCGAAATCAAGGAGGAGTAGATGGCGACTTTGCTTTTGAGGCTGCAAGGCCCGATGCAATCTTGGGGAACGCGGAGCAATTTCGATCGGCGCGACACGGGGCTGGAGCCAAGCAAAAGCGGCGTGATCGGACTGGTCGCTGCGGCGCTAGGGATAGACCGCGAGCACGACATCACCGATCTTGCGATTCTACGGATGGGCGTTCGAGTCGATCGGGAAGGAGTGCTCCGCTGTGATTACCAAACAGCGCGTGGCGTTATCAATGCCGAGGGGCGAAGACCGCAGAACGTGCAATCGTGGCGCTACTATCTGGCTGACGCCGCCTTCCTCGTCGGCCTAGAAGGAAACAAGGAGCTTCTGCAAAAGATCCACGGCGCGCTCCTCGATCCGGTCTGGCCGCTTTTTCTTGGACGCAAAAGTTATGCTCCGAGCCCACCCGTCTACTTGCCGGATGGACTGCGCGAGGAGGGGCTCGTCGAAGCGCTAGCCCGATATCCATATCTTCCGAGCTTGCTTGATCCAAGGGTACAGCCGGAAAGGACATTGCGCTACGTGATCGAAGCTCAAGAGGGCCGCCTCGTACTGGATCAGCCTGTCGGGCCTTTCAGCAAGAGGCGCTTCGGCGCGCGGTACACGGTGAGCCGAAGTGCTCGTTTGGGGGAGGTGGTCGATGTTCCTTAGTCGTCTGGTGCTTGATCGAAGAAGCCGCGCGGTGCGACGCGATCTGGCCAATCCTTACGAAATGCACCGTACACTCTGTCGCCCGTTCTCCGACGCATTGAAGGCCGAAAAAGAGCATCTGCTGTGGCGCGTCGAACCGATGCGCGGTGACCCGGTCGTCCTTATACAAAGTCACACGGCTCCGGATCTAGGTGCTTTCGAGACGGGCTACCTTCTCGATGCACGAAGCAAAGAATTCGATCCGCAGCTGGTTGTCGGGCAAAAGTTCCGCTTCCGCCTAAAAGCCAACCCGACGGTGACGAAAGCAGGGAAGCGGCATGCCCTTTATGATATCGAAGAACAGCTCGAGTGGTTACGCACACGGCTTGATCGCGGCGGTTTTGAGTTGTTGGGTGCCATCGTCAGTCATACGGAACGACTCGAGGCACGTGTGGATGGAAAGAAGATTGTGCTCGGGATTGCCTTGTTCGACGGTCACCTAAAAGTCGCGGATGCGGAACTTGCGCGCCAGAAGTTAGAATTAGGGCTAGGCCACGGCAAAGGCTTTGGTCTTGGGTTGCTTTCGCTGGCGAAAGCATGAGGGGAAGTTGGTCATGCCGCCCGTTCGTTCGACGCGCAACTTGAAAGAGCTTCCCAAGTTCCGGGACGGTCTTTCGTACTTGTATGCAGAGCACGCGGTGATCGAACAAGAAGCGAAAGCGGTCGCTCTCTACGATGACTCGGGAGTGACGCTGGTGCCAGTGGCTGCATTGGGCGTGTTGTTTCTCGGACCGGGTACGCGCATCACGCATGCTGCCATACGCGCGCTAGCCGACAATGGCTGCACAGTGATTTGGGTCGGCGAGAGTTTCTGCCGTTTTTACGCGCAGGGGTTAGGTGAGACACGCACGGCAGCAAATCTCATGCGGCAAGCGAAGGCTTGGGCCGATCCAGAGTTGCATTTTCGCGTAGTGCGGAGACTGTACGAGTTTCGTTTCGCCGATCCACTTCCAGAGACATTCTCTCTTCAACAAATCCGCGGCCTTGAGGGCGTGCGCGTGCGCACAGCTTATTCCAGATGGAGTCGGGAGACCGGAGTCCCGTGGCGTGGACGGCACTACGACCGTGGCAACTGGGCCGCCGCTGACCCAATCAATCGTGCCCTTTCTTCCGGCGCGGCGTTTCTTTACGGAATTTGTCACGCGGGGATCGTGTCAGCCGGTTACAGCCCGGCCCTGGGATTTATTCACACGGGCAAATTGCTCTCGTTCGTGTACGACATCGCCGATTTGTACAAAACCGACGCGCTCATCCCTGTAGCCTTCAAAGTTACCGCCGAGTCTGACGAGATGATCGAGCGCCGGATCAGGGTTGCGATGCGGGAGCAAATCAGTCAAGTGCGATTGTTGGACCGAATCGTCGAAGATCTTCATCGGCTGTTTGATGATCTGGATTTGCATGGGAACGTTGTTGACTTCGACGATGATCCTTCTCGCCCGGGTTTTTTGTGGGATCCGGCGGGCGACGTCAGTGGAGGAATTTCGTATGGTGGTGATGATCTTGGAGAAAGTTCCGAAGAGTCTGAGAGGTGAACTGACACGCTGGTTAGTAGAAGTAGATACGGGTGTTTTTGTCGGACGCGTAAGCGCTGCTGTGCGGGATTTGTTGTGGGAGAAAGTGGCTGAGAAGTCTGCCGATGGTCGTTGCGCAATAGCTTACAATACAAACAACGAGCAAGGCTTCACCATAAAACTCCATAACTATCCCGATCGCCGCGTGCGTGATTTCGATGGATTGGTGTTGATCGAAGTGCGCAATGCAGAGGCGATCAGAAAAGCCTTTCACATTGAGCGCCGTAAGAGTCGCGAACAGCGAAAGGAGAAGTCTTAAGGAAGCACAGACAAACATACGATCGAATTTCTGTAGGAATACAGAGGAAAGCTTTGCCCGACCAAAACCGAAGAAAAATTCCAAGACAGAGACATAGATTGGTAACTGGATTCATGAAGGAGAACCCGAGCAAGCAGGTATTTGTCCTGACTTAACGGATCTGACTTTTGCCGACAAACTGTTTTCTTCAACACTCTCTCCCAAGACCAACGAACGGATATAGCACAACGCTTTGGACGACTTTGTTTTGAAATTTATTCATGGCTATCTGGCTAGCTAAAATTGATGGTTAAACAAAATTGAGCAAGGTTATAAAGCTGGTTTTTTTTAGATACACATACGAACTTAAAAATGCGTTCTTTGTTAGTAATAATCAAGTGTATTCCCCACACACGTGGGGATGAACCGCAGCCGGATCGTCTTGTGTTCGTTGCGCGTCCGTATTCCCCACACACGTGGGGATGAACCGTCGAGCCAGTGGGCGGGCGGTTTCCGCTGGCGGTATTCCCCACACACGTGGGGATGAACCGAGACA
>CAKZOF010000178.1 GCA_937135995.1 uncultured Pyrinomonas sp. | reverse complement strand
GCCGCTCGCCACCGACGGCGCATATCCACGCAGCAGTGCCGCGCGATAGACCGTGTAGTAGCCGACCGCCTCGAAGGCGACGATCAGAAGCAGGATCAACAGATGTGACGAAGCGCGATTCCTGATCATAGCAGTGCCCAGTTATCCGGGAAGAACTTGCTCCGGCAAACAACCGCTCGCGGCAAATCCTTCGGCAGACGTCTCAAAAGTCGTCCATCTCGACTACTTCACCTCTGGACGCGATTTCCAGCTCGCGCGCGTCTGGTCCGATTAGCCCGCGGCTGATCGTTGCTTGAAGCCTTCTGCTCTTGCGGCGGAAGTCCCAACAGCCCGAGGTCGCGCGCCTTCTCGACGAGCGCGGCGGCCACCGGAGCCGCGGCGCGCGCGCCATAGCCGCCGCCTTCGATGATGACGGCCATAACGATCTGTGGGCGTTCGAGTGGCGCGATGCACAGGAACCAGCTATCGATCCGCTTCTCGGGCGAGATCAAGACCTGTTCGTACTCGCGGATAATGCGGCCTGTGCGGTCGCGCTCGTACTTTTTGACGGTCACGGGTTCGCCCGTCTTTGGATCGTAAACGGGCACCTCTTTTTGCGCCGTGCCGGTCTTGCCACCCGTGGTGATGCCCGCGGCGGTGAGCGGCGCGAAAACACGGCGCGCCGTCCCTTCTGCACCCATGGTCACGCGCCCCATGATGGCGCGTATCTCAGCGGCTTGCTGCGGCGTGACGGCTTGCGCGAAGACTTCCGGCGGACGGTCGAGTTCTATTTTCGGCTTCATCAGCTTGCCTTCTACGTTAGCGATGGCCGCCGCCACAAGCGCCATCTCGAAAGGCGTCATCTGCCCGGCATAGCCCTGCCCGAAGCCGACAAGCGCGAGGTCATAAGGGCGCATGCGGTCGGCGGCGACGATGGTCGCTTCGCGCGGAGCGAGCGCGCGCGCCACCGCCGACGTACTCGCGTTCCATATTTCGGGCTGTTTGCGACCGCGCAGGGCTTCGTCCGGATCGTCGTAGACGCCGATACCAAGCGCGCGCGCCGCCTCGCGGATCCTTTGCGGGCCGAGTTTTACGGCTAATTGGGCGAAGTACTGGTTGCAAGAGACTTCGTAAGCGCGCGCCATGCCGATTCGGCCATGAACTTCGGCGGGGCCGCCGTCGTCGTAGATGACGCGTGCGCCGGGCTGCGCGTAGTAGCCGTTGCCGCTGCAGACGAACTCGGCATCCTGCATGCCGGCACGGTAGGCCGCGAGCATGGTCACGGTTTTGAAGGTCGAACCGGGAATGTAGTAGAAGCCGAGCGCGCGGTTGACCAGCGGGCTATCGCGTTTGTCGGCATCGAGCCTGATCCACGTCGCTTCGTCTTGCGCATCCTTGACGCTGTAGGACGGATTGCTGTACATGGCGAGCACTTCGCCCGTTTGCGGATTGAGGATGACGACCGCGCCGTGGCGTCCGCGCAACTGTTCGGCTGCTGCCTTTTGCAACTCGCGGTCGATGGTCAACCGAACGTCGAGCGTCGCCGGCTGGCGCAGATTGCGTTCGAGGACGACATCCAACGCTTGCGGCAGCGCGCCGCTTTCGACGCCGAAGAGCGCGCGTTCGAGGCCCGGATCGCCCCGATCTGTGCCCAGCAGATGAACCGTTGCCTGGTCCAGCGGATACTCGCGCACGATCTGTCCGCGCTCGTCCCGGCGGTAGAGCGCCAGCGCCCGATCCAGTTGGCCCGATCGGTCCAGAATCCAGCCACGCAGCGTCGATTCGGCCAGCCGCCGATTGCGCAAATCTTTGTAACTGAGCGCTTGAAACTTCTCGTTGGTCTCGGCGGCGTACAGCGCCCAATAGACGTGAAAGCCGAAGACGGTGAAGACGAGCAGCATGAAGGCCAGACGAAAAGCGTGCACGCCACGATTGGTGGCCGTCGCGCTCAAACGTTTGCGCACCTCTTCGGGCAGATCGTCCGGCGCAACGGCAACCAGCGGGTCGCGCTGGCGCCGTGTCCGCTGTCGAACAAGCGCCACGAGGAGCAGCAACGCGACCAGCGCCAATCCGCCGATGTAGATCAAGCTCAAGAGCGCTGGCAACTTCTCCGGAACAAAGAGCAATAACATGGTTTCTGTTCGCCCTCGCAAAACTCGGCTCCGGCCTGATCGGTTGTGATGGCGAGCCGGAAGCGGCGATGAGCCGCACGTCGCGGCCTCATCCTGCCGTCGCTTCTTCGACGCGGCGAAAGCGCACTTCCACTTCACCGAAGTTGACCACGTCGCCATCGTGCAGGGCGCGCGCCTCACCATAAGCAATACGTCGCCCGTTGATGTAAGTTCCGTTGGTCGAGCCGGCATCGGAGAGGAGCAGGCTGCCTTCGCGCGTCATCGCCATCGTGGCGTGGATTTTGGAGACGCTCGGATGGCGCAAACACAGATCGTTGTCGGCGGCGCGCCCGATGTCGATGCGTGGGCCGCCGGGAACCACGCGTAGCGACGTCTGCTCTTGCCCTTCGGGCGAGCGTATCTCGGCCACTAGGACGATCTCCTTTTTCGATTCAGCCGGTGTGTCGGCTCCACCTTCGCTGATGCGGCGCGCCTCTTCTTCGAACTCGCCGAAGGAGGGGTCAACGGTGATGCCGGTTGTGAAGATGTCGGCGGCGACTTCGACGCGCACCGGGGCGAAGGTGCGCAACCGTTGGTCGTTGATGTGGTCGATGGCGGCGGCGAGCACTTCGTTCTTCAGTTCTTCGATCGCTTCTTCGGGCGCATCCGTGTGCGTGCCCCATTCGATTTTGAGCTTCATGACGTGCGGGGCGAGGCGCCCGCGCCGCTCATCTTCGATGATGCGCTCGTCGATTAAGCGGCGCATGCGCTCGATCAAGAGCGAGGTCGTGAGTTGATTGGATGCTTCGGGCGCAAGCCCGAAGCGGCGATCCACCGCTCGGCCCAAGCTTTCCAGCGCGCGATGGAGCAGACGTTCCACCAGCGTTTCATCGCGCCTTTTTGTTGCTTCTCTGTTTTGCGATCCGTCCATGTCGCGCTGCCTTCTGTCGGAAAAGTTTTCCGGTCGAACAGTGGTCGTTGGGTGTTCAATCTTCCGCTTCTTCGTCATTTTAGCCGAAGCGCCAGAGCGAACGGAAGTTTGATGCTCTATTGCTCGATCTGGTTTGTAGATGACCGATCTTCTGCCAGATTCGCCCCCTTCGGTTCAAGGCTTGCGTCGTTTGTGAGGCTCAGAAATCCTCTTTGGCGGGCGGCTTCGTAAAGCACAACGGCAGCCGCCGTCGCGACGTTCAAACTTTCCACAGGTGGGCGCATGGGGATGCGGACAAGCGTCATAGTTTCTTTCATCTCGTCATGCTCAAGTCCATGCGCTTCCGAGCCGAAAAGCACAGCGCAGGCAACCCGCCAATCGCGCTCGGTGTAAAGAAGCTCCGCGCGCGCATCCGTGGCGACGAGGCTCATCTTTTGTTGCGCGCACCAACGGGAGACATCGGGCAAAG
>CAKZOF010000177.1 GCA_937135995.1 uncultured Pyrinomonas sp. | reverse complement strand
AATTGGGCACGACGCTCGGGCTCAAGTCGCTCGCACTGCTCGTCCGACTGGAGAACGCGCTTGTGGCCGTTCATGCCAGCGGGCGGTTCGTCGCCGAAGAGATGCGGCTCGATCTGGCCCTGTTCGGCGACGCAGCGGAGCGAAGTTCGACGTTGGTGATCGAAGCGGAGGAGAAACCCGCTGCGCGCGCGCGGCGGTCGCGTGGGATCGAGTTGTTCGTCTTGCGCGGCAGCGAAGGCATCAGCGGCGCGCTCGCCGTCGAAGTCGGCGCGCTCGATGAAGAACGACGCCAGGCCGTACAGGACTTGTGCGCGCGGCTTGCACCTTCGGTCGAGATCATGCGCCTGCGCGAAGAGCTCGCGCGCAGAAAATGCGCCACCGACGCGCTGCACGCCTTTTTGGAACGCGCTGCGCAGGCCGAGCGAGGCGACCAGTACGCGGCGATCCTGCAGCATACGGCGGAGTTGTTTCAAGCCGAACGAAGTTCGCTTCTGGTCTTCGACGAAGAACGCGGCGAGCTGCTGGTTCGGGCGGCGATGGGGCCGCACGCCGACATCGTGCGCGCCGAGCGCGTGCCTTTGGGCGAGTCGGTCGCCGGGCGCGTGATGGACGAAGGTCGTCCGCTGCTCGTCAAAGACTTCGCCGGCACGCATGAGCGCCGTTACCGAACGCGATCCTTCATCAGCTATCCGCTCGTCATCGGCCAACGCAAGATCGGCGTGTTGAACTTGACCGACAAACGAGGCGGCGGCGCTTACGACGAATTCGATCTCGATCTTTTGCGGCTGGTCGCGCCGCAGATCACGCTAGCGGTGGAGAGCGTCGAATGGCAGCGGCGAGCCGAAGAGTTCCTGCGGCTTTCGTTCACCGATCCGCTGACGGATTTGCAAAATCGTCGGTACTTGGAGATGCGCGTTGCCGAGGAGTTGGAGCGCTCGAAGCGCTACGGGCAGAGGGTGAGCTTCATGATGATCGACATCGACGATTTCAAGGGCTACAACGACCGCTACGGTCATCAGGCGGGCGACGAGGTCATCAGGCGCGTTGCGCTCTGTTTGCGTCAGGCGTTGCGTTCAGCCGATGTAGCGGCGCGTTACGGCGGCGAGGAGTTCAGCGTGCTGCTGCCGCAAACCAGTCTCGCCGAGGCGCGCGTCATCGCTGAGCGTGTGCGCCAGCGCATACAGCAGCAACCCTACCGATTCGCCGAGACGCAGCCGTTTGGCACCATCACGGTCAGCATCGGCATCGCTTCGTCGGAAGCAGCGTTCGATTCGGCCGAGGCGATCATCAAGGCCGCCGACGATGCGCTCTATGTCGCGAAAAGGCGCGGCAAAAATCAGGTCGCCGTTCACGAAAACGATTCCGAAGATGCCCCCGGAGACGCAAAATAAGGGTCTGTTCGAACGCCCGATCTTGGGCCGCATCTCACGCGAAGATTTCATCGGACGCGAGCCAGCGTTGCAACGCATCGTCGCCCTTGCGCAGCGCGATTCGACCGAGCGCGGATTGTTGTTGCTGGCGGCTCCGGGAGCCGGTCTATCGGAACTCCTGCGTCAAAGCTATGACGAACTTTTCCACCAACCGAACGAAGCGGCGACGCCGATCTACTTCGCTTGGTCGATAGCCGATCGGACGGCGAGCGCCGCGGCGCGCCATTTCCTTCATTCCTTTCTCGCGCAATTGATCGCGCACCGGAGGCGCGAGCCGGCGATCATCGATGCGCACCCGCCGCTCAACGATCTGTTACAACTGGCCTCGCCCGCTGACTACATCTGGATCGAGTCGTTGCTCGAATCCTACGAGCAGTTGCGTGGCGGCAGCGATGAGCGCGAGTTGGTGCGCCTTTGCTTGAGCGCGCCGCAGCGCGCCGCGCAACACGGGACGCGCACGCTGTTGTTGTTCGACGACGTTCACTTGACCGAACAGTTGAACGGCGAAATCGCGCTCGGCGCAGAGTTGGCGCGCGCTTGCGCGCGCACGCCCGCCTCTTTCGTGCTCGCCGGATGGCGTCGGCGCGTGCTCGATGTCGCTTCGACGGCGAACGCGATCTTCGAACAAACGGGCACGCTCCACTTGGATCGGTTGAGCGATGCTGCCGCGCGGTCGTTGACCGAGCGGCTGGCGGCGCGGCGGCGCATCCCCTTGAGCGATGCGGCGCGTGATCTGATCGTGCAGCAGTTGATGGGGCGTCCGCTGTTCATCGTCGCCTTGGTGCGTGCGGCGCAAGAAGCGGAAACGGCGCTCGACACTTTTCTCGCTTGCCAGCGCCTTTACGTCGACGAGTTGATGGGCGGACGAATTGGACGCCGGTTCAGCGAAGCGTTGAATCAGGTCGCGCCGCTCGGCACGGCGCGGCGCGCGTTGATCCGCGCGCTGTACGAAACCATGATCGCGCCAGCGGGCAAATCGCCAGTCGAAACATGGCAGAAGCGCCTCGGCGTGGAGCCGGAAGAGACGCAGCGCGCGCTGCGCGAGTTGCACGCGCGCGAACTCATCAATTCGAGCGGCACGTTCGTCGAGATCGCCGACGACGGCGTCTGGCGCGACTACTTGAAGATCGCCTATCGGCTCGAAGTTGCTGCCGAACGGCGCGCCGTGGTCGTCTCCGACACATTGCTGGCGATGCTGATGCGTGCGCCGCAGACCATGGCGCGCCACTACCGGCGCGAAGCGGCACCGCGCCTGCGCGAGTTGCTCGCGCGGTTCGACTGCCAGCGAGTGCCCGCGAGTCTGTTGCACTACGATCGTTTCAGCCGTTTGTACAAGGGGCTTGATCTTGACGCTGTGCTCGCGTCGTTGGATGCCGAAACCGATCTCGTCCTGTTGCCGCAAGTGGTCCACACAGCTTCGTGCGCGGCCTTTCATCCGGCGCTCGAACGGTTGTGCGAAGAGGCGCAGTGCGCCGTCGCGCATGGTTTCGATGCCGGGCAATACGCCGAGCCGAACCAGATCGTCTGGCTTGCTGCTGAGATCGAAGCCAAAACAGAAGCTGGTCGCGCGCTGACCGAAATGTGGTACGATCGGCTCGTCGAACTCGCTCGCACTTGCGGATTCAAACGATTCCGGGTATGGTTAGTCGCGCCCGAAGGGTTTTCTGCCGAGGCATGCGAGTTCTTGCATGAGCGCGGAGCGTACGGTTCGAGTCGGCGTCAAATGGAGCTTCTCGCGTCTCGCCTCGCCGCGGAAGAAGCGCCGCCGTCGGTCGAAGCCGCGCACGCCGACGAGTTCGAGATGGTGATTCCCATCGGTGAAGAGACCGAACTCGTCGCCGCGACTGCGGTCGAGCAGATCGCGCGTCGGCTCACTTTCGAACCGGAAGCGATCAATCAGATCAAGCTAGCGCTCATCGAAGCCTGCATCAACGTCGCGGAGCATAGCTTGAGTCCAGAACGCAAGATCTACCAACGGTTCCGTGCCGAAGGCGACAAACTGGTCATCACCGTCTGGAGTCGCGGCGTCGCTTTTCGCGGCGAACCGTCGGCTGCAAACA
>CAKZOF010000176.1 GCA_937135995.1 uncultured Pyrinomonas sp. | reverse complement strand
GGCCGCGAACGGCACTGCCGACGAGACCGACGAGACCGCCAGCGACGCCGCGCCCACCACGGCCCAGTCCGCGCCCACCGCGACCGATGATTCCGCCCAGAAAGGAGGCGAGGCACATGAGTAAGGCAACCACCGCCGAGCGCGCGAAGAACCGTAACAAGGGGACTCTGCCGCGCCTCATCAAGATGCTCTTCAGCTTCTATCCGGTGCTGCTGCCGGCCGTCGTCGTCGGCATCGTGCTCTGCGCCGTCATCAACTCCATCGGAACGATCTTCTTGCAGAGCGCCCTCCAGGTGATCAGCAACTCCTGGCAGTCGGGCGACTGGAGCGCCGCGCGCCCCGAGATCCTGCGCCTGGCCGTCACGCTCGGCATCATCGCGCTGCTCGGTGGTGCCATGGGTACGTTCGGCGGCGGATGGCTGTCGGATCGTCTCGCGCGCCGAAGACACGATGCTTATTTCAGCGTCTGCGCGGCGAGCACGCTGCTGGCCGTGCTGCCGACGCTCGTGGCGCTCATCGCCGACGAGCCGGTCGTTTATCTGGTAGCCACCTTGATCGCCGTCATCCTGCTCTTTGTCAGCAACGCACCGTTTCACGCCATCTTGCTTCAAAGCGTCTCTGCAACGGAGCGAGCCACAGCGGTCGCGCTCAACATCGTCATCATCCACGCTTTCGGCGATGCCATTTCGCGCGCCGCCGTCGGCGTTCTCTCCGACGCCATCAAGGACGGGCAACTGCCGCTGTTTGCCGCCACGGGCGCGGCATTCGGTATCGACCCCGTGCGCCAACACCTGTCGGTGGCTTTGCTGATCACGCCGCTCCTTCTCGCGATTTCGGCGCTCTTCTTCTTTTGCGGTGCCCGCTGGACCGGCAAGCGAGAACGGGCTGTTTGACCGACACTCGGAGTGATCTTCCGAAGCGGCATCGCAGCCAACAGGCAAACGAAAAGCTTCGCCACCGAAGTCGATGTCGCCTTTGGTTGCCTATTCGTCGGCGTGCCATGAGACGCCCGAGTGACTGCGCTATCTTTCTCGTTGCCGCATGCAGGATTCGGAGCAGTAAACCACCGAAAGGCGGCGCGAGGCGAGCGCGCGCGAAGACGGGACCAGCACGCCGCATGAAGCGCAACGAACCAAGCTTTCGCGCTTCGGTGGCGTCGTGCGCCGCGCGTCAGCCGTTCGTTTGATCTCGCTCATGAAGCGCATGGCTTCGCGCAGAACCAAGAGGTACGGGCGCAACTTCCAGACGAGGAAGAGCAACAGCACCGTGATCAAGCTTGCGACGATGATGAATTTCATTCCGGTTTCGGTCACCGCGCAGCGGTGTCGTTGGCCGCGTCCGGCGACGCCAGCGCGCCCCGTTCGGCGGCGCGGTTGCGTCGCTGCTCCCAAAGGGCGCGCAGGTCCGGCAACGCCGGATTCAAGCGGTTTACGCGCTCCAGTTCCGCCATGTACTTTTGCGCCTCGTCGAAATCCTCCACAGCGATGAGCGCGACGACCAAGCCTTGCAGCGCCGCTTCGTGCGTCGGCGCCGCTTGCAGCGCGCGTCTGAAAGCGCGTTCTGCGTCTGCGAGCTTGGGCGGACGCTCGAAGTAAAAGGTCCAACCAACGCGCGCCAGCAGTTCCGCATCGTTCGGCTTGCGCGCCAGAACTTGCTGGTAGAGCGATCGCGCTTCGGCAAGTTGCGCCCGATCGTACAGCCGACCGCCGTCGAAAAGCGCGTCGGCGAGCGCGACGAGATCGTCCGTTTGATCTTTGCCGATGTCGCGCGCGCGGCGCAAAAGACGAATGGCAGAAGCGAGCGCTTCGGGCGAACCGGTCTCGATGGAATAAAGATACAGTGCGCGTCCGAGCGAGCGTTGCAGCTCAAGGTTGTCCGGTTCGGCATCGGCGCGCGCCACTGCCCGTTCGATCTCTTCGCGCGAAAGCAAGCTCGCGTCACGCGTCGCTGGCTCGACAGCCCGATCCGGCGCGGCGCGCGGACGCACGCCGAACGAATTCGCCAGCGCGAATCCGATCAGAAAACCGACGCACAGTCCGGCGAGCGCGAATAGAAGATTGCGTCCGTTCACTGCTGCAACGATTTTAACAGACCTGCGGAGAAAAGGCGACGCGCCCCTTTTCCGCTTCGGTCGCCGCTTGCTCTTGCGCCCACTGATCAACGATACTTCTAGCTGCGCCGCGGCGCGTTCAGCAAGAAAGGAAGGAACATGGTCTCGAACTTCGATGGCAATAACACCGTACGGTGTCGTTACTGCGGGCAGTTGAACCACACGCGCGCCAGCAGCTCCGGCGAAGCCCGTTGCGGACGTTGTCGCTTGCCGCTGTCGGATCGCCCGCACAGGAAATTCCCCGATCTCGACAAGCACGAGTACGTTCACCCGGCCGACAGCCGCGCGCTCGCTGCGTTGCGCGCCATTCCGGGCATCGATTCGGCACTCAAGAAGTTTCTGGCGGTGACGGGCGAATCGGTCATCCGCGTCATCTTCATGGCGAGCGCCGTGCACGTGACGCCGCGCCAATGCCCCGATCTCTACGCCAAGCTTCAAGTCGCTTGCACGACGCTGGGCGTCGACATGCCGGAGCTTTTCGTCCAGCAAAGCCCGATCGTCAATGCCTTCACCGGCGGCGTCGAGCGCCCTGTGATCGTTCTGCATTCGTCGCTCATCGAGCGGCTGACGGATGAAGAGGTGCTCGCCGTCATCGCGCACGAGGTCGGTCACATCCACGCCGAACACGTGCTCTACTTGACGGCGGCGCGCTTACTTGAAGCGCTTGCCAACGTCGCGCTCGCTAACGCGCCCGTCGCCAAAGCAGCAACTGCCATCCTGTCGGGGACGATGCACGCTGCGTTGCTGGCGTGGGCGCGCCGCGCCGAGCTTTCGTGCGATCGCGCGGCGTTGCTCGTCACGCAGGATCCGGACGTCATCGGACGGACGATGATGAAACTGTGCGGCGGCACTTTCGCTTCCAAGGTCGATTACCAAGAATTTCTCCAGCAGGCGCGCGATTTCCAAAAGAACTACGACGAAAGCGTGCTCGACCGCTTCTGGGCTGACGTGATCTCGTCGAACCTGACCCATCCTTTCCCCATCTGGCGCGTCTCCGAGATCCTGAAATGGGTCGAAGGCGGCGAGTACGAACGTTTGTTGGCTGGCGCGCGCGCGAGCGTCGCCGCTTGAACCATATTCAACAACGAGGAACGCATCCATGTTGCAAAACAAACAAGGTATCGTCTTCGGTGTGGCAAACAAGCGCTCCATCGCCTGGGCAACGGCGCAAGCCCTAGCTGGAGCGGGCGCACGCTTGGCGCTGACTTACCAAAACGAGCGCTTGCGAGAGAACGTCGAAGAACTGGCGCGCACCATCAGCGGAACGCTGACGTTGCAATGCGATGTGACGAAGACCGAAGAGGTCGATCAAACGTTCGCCCGCTTGCGCGAAGCGTTCGGGCGCTTGGATTTTCTCATCCACAGCATCGCCTACGCGCCACGCGAAGCGCTCGAAGGCGCTTACCTCGACACGTCACGCGAAGCCTTTCTGACGGCGCTCGACATCAGCGCCTATTCGCTGACAGAACTGGCGCGCGCCGCCGCGCCGTTGATGACCGACGGCGGCAGTATCGTGACGATGACCTATTACGGCGCGGAGAAGGTCGTGCCCAACTACAACGTGATGGGTGTCGCCAAAGCGGCGCTTGAAGCGAGCACGCGCTATCTGGCGGCGGAATTGGGCCAGCGTAACATTCGCGTCAACGCCATCAGCGCCGGTCCGATCCAGACGCTCGCCGCGCGCGGCATCGGCAACCTCAACGTCATGCTCAAACATCACGCCGAGCGTTCTCCGCTCCGCCGCAACGTCGAAGCGCGCGAAGTGGCCAACGTCGCCCTCTTCCTCTGCAGTTCCCTCGCCTCGGGCATCACCGGTGAAGTCATCCACGTCGATTGCGGCTACAACATCATGGGTTTTTGAGTCTGCCGCATTCGGCGAGAAGCTGAACGGCGGAGCTTTCTTTTTCGACGAAAACTAACATGGCCGAAACGAGAGACAAAGCAGACGCGAAACGTCACGTCACGCAGGATGAGCAACTACTCGAGACCCCTAAACCAGACGAGTTCACGCACACCGACACGTGGCGCGTCTTTCGCATCATGGGCGAATTCGTCGCCGGCTTTGACGAACTGGCGACCGTTACGCGCGGCGTTTCGATCTTCGGTTCGGCGCGCACGCCAGCCGACAGCGAATACTATCGTGCTGCGCAAGAGACCGCGGCCCTCCTCGTTCGCGCCGGTTACACGGTGATCACCGGCGGCGGTCCGGGCATCATGGAAGCAGCCAATCGCGGCGCGTACGAAGCGGGCGGTGTCTCCATCGGGTGCAACATCGAACTGCCGTTCGAGCAGAAACCGAACCCTTATCAAACACGGTCGCTCACGTTCAAATACTTCTTCGTGCGCAAGACGATGTTCGTC
>CAKZOF010000175.1 GCA_937135995.1 uncultured Pyrinomonas sp. | reverse complement strand
ATCGGTTCGATCTGCCCCACGGTACACAGTAGATGCCGGCAAGATCCACGCTGTCTAAATTCAATGTTCTGCTTCGGAGCACGTGGAAGAGTCCATGCGTCCCAGGGCTAAAGCCGCTCTTGTTTCGTCGCTCCCCCACACCCTCTTGCTTCAAATGCTTCAAATCGTCGTGAAGCCGAGACATCGCCGGGAGATGAGAGCGCTGTCGTTAAAAAAGTTTTGTCAGAAGCAGGATTTATGTTTAAAATCTTTTTGCAAAGGCGCCTGGGTGAGGCGTCCCCGTTGGTTTATGAACGCCGCCAGAGTTTCAGATCGCCGCCTCAAAGAACGGGCAAGCGGGCCAGTCGCTCCCTCTGCCGAGGTCGAACAGAACGTGCGCGCGGTGCCGATGTGGTTGCGCGCCATGGAAAGTTTTTTCGACCTTGATCTTCACCCGGGGCGCAGCACGTCCGCGCCGAAGAGCGATTTAGCCGATGAATTGAGCGTTCTGTGCCAAGCGGCGCGGCGCACACTCCGCTTGTTGGCGGTCGGTGGCGTTCGGGAGCCAGCCAGCGATCTATTGCGAGACGCGCTCGGCGAGTTGGTTGTGCTATGCGAGGCGGTCGGATGCGTGCGATGGCGCGAGTGGGAGAGCCTGCGGAGCGCGTTTGCGCATCGCGTCGCGGCGCAGCCTGCGGCGGTTCGACTGTTAGCGACGGCCGCGCGCGTCGAAGAAGAAGAGGTTCATCCGCGCTTGCGCGCCACGGTCAGAGCGGTCGCCATGCCGTGGTTGAGCGAGGATTTGCGCCGGGTCTTCGTCGCTCTGGCGCGTATGCTCGACTGGCTGCGCGCGATCGAACTTGAATTGGAACAGGATCGCCCTTTGAAGGTCGTGCTGCCGATTTTCACCCTGATCCACAGGGAGGCGCGCCAACTGGTCTCGTTCATCGAGACGCGCGCGCTGCGCAATGAGGGACTCGACGCGCGCATCTTCGACGCGCTCGATGCGAGTGCCTACGCCATGAGCATGGAACTCAACAAGGTCTTCACGCACGAGCTCGTTGGCGTCGTTGAATCACGCGATGCCTCCGAGATCTACGCGCGGATCGAAGATGCAGCTGGGCTGTTGTGCGACTGTTTTCAGCAGACCACGGTCGGTTTAGCGCAGCTTTTCGATGAGGCGATCAACGGCGCG
>CAKZOF010000174.1 GCA_937135995.1 uncultured Pyrinomonas sp. | reverse complement strand
GAGCCAACGCCCCTGAAACGCGACGAGGAGCCGGAAGTTTACACGCGCTGCCGACAAGCGCCGTTCCACCATCTTCCGATTGCGACTCACGTCCGCGCGCTCGTCACGCTTGGGGCCCGTCATCAACCGGGCTGTATTTTGAAGCTGATATCCACGGCGCGCGCCGAATGCGTGAGCGCGCCGACGCTGATGAAATCGGCACCCGTCTCCGCATACGCGCGCACGTTTTCGAGCGTGATGCCACCCGACACTTCGATCAGAACGTCCGGCGCAAGCTCGCGCGCGATCCGGACAAGCCGCGCGGTCTCTTCGGGCGTCAAATTGTCGATCAACAGTATATCCGCGCCGCTTGCGATTGCCTCGCGCATGTCGCGTTCGTTCGACACTTCGACTTCGATCTTGTGTAGATGCCCGACCGAGCGACGCGCGCGTTCCACCGCCGTCGCCACGCCGCCTGCGAGCGCGATGTGGTTGTCTTTGATGAGCACGCCGTCATCTAAACCGAAGCGATGGTTGCGCCCTCCGCCGACCACAACGGCATACTTTTCGAGCATCCTCAAGCCCGGCGTCGTCTTGCGCGTATCGACGATCTGCGCGCGCGTCCCCTCCACGGCACGCACGAACTGACGCGTGAGCGTCGCGATCCCCGAAAGCCGCTGTAGCAGGTTGAGCGCGACGCGCTCGCCCGCGAGCAACACATCGGCGAAACCGTTCGTGCGCGCAATGGTTTTGCCGGCCTCGACTTCATCTCCGTCGGCGACGAAAGCTTCGATCTGCTGCTGCGAATCGAGCGAAGCGAAGACCGCTTCGGCCACTTCCAATCCGGCGACGACGAGCGGCTCTTTGGCGATGAAGCGACCGCGCGCGTGCGCGTTGCGCGAAACGATCGCTTGCGTGGTGATGTCGCCGCGCCCGATGTCTTCGTTGAGGAACGCTCCGACTTGCGAAAAGAGCGCGTTGTCATCGAGCCAGTTCATCCCAGTGCCTCCAAAGCCTGTTCGATGGACTTCATGCGCTGCGCGATGTCGGCCAAACGCGCGCGGAATTCGGCGACCCTCTCAGCCGGCGCGCGTTCGACGAAGCCCGTGTTCGATAGTTGCGCGTCGATCTTCTCCATCTCCTTTTGCAGCTTCGCCCTTTCGCGCTGCAACCGTTCGCGCTCGGCGGCGAAATCGATCAGCCCTTCGAGTGGAACGGCCACTTCCGCACCGCCCACGGCGGCACGCGCCGAAGCGCGCGGCGCTTCCAGCCGCTCGGCGATCAGCACTTCGGAAGCGCGCGCCAATCGCGAGATGTGCGGCACGTAGGCGGCGAAGACCTCGCGCAGATGCGCGTCCGCCGCGCCGACG
>CAKZOF010000173.1 GCA_937135995.1 uncultured Pyrinomonas sp. | reverse complement strand
TCTCGCGCCGCTCAGCCGCGGCGCGCAGATCACATATCTGCCGGAAATGACGGGCGAAGCGCTCGCGCGCGCGATCAAGAACGGCCACGTGACGGGCATGGTCGGCGTTCCGGCGCTCTGGGAGATGCTCCACCGTCGCATCAAGAACCGTCTGCGCGAAGGCGGCGAATGGGTCGAGCGCGCGTCTGACCTACTGATCAAGCTGAACAGTTGGTTGCGCGATCGCGCCCCCATCAATCTGGGCCACCTCATCTTCTACCCGATCCATGAAGGCATGGGCGGGCGTATCCGCTACCTGATCAGCGGCGGCGCCGCTCTGAACGAACGCGTCGCGCGCGATCTACACGGATTGGGCTTCACCATCCTCGAAGGCTACGGTTTGACGGAAGCGGCGCCTGTTCTAACGGTCGTCCGCCCGCAGAACCGGCTGCTGGCGGGAAGCGTCGGGCGCCCGCTTCCGGGCGTCGAGGTACGCATCGCCGATCCGGATGCAAATGGCGTCGGCGAGATCATCGCGCGCGGGCCCAACGTCATGGTCGGCTACTTCGGCGACGACGAGGCCACCAGACGCACCATCGTCGATCGCTGGCTGCACACGGGCGACCTCGGACGCATGGATGCCGATGGCAACCTTTACATCGTCGGGCGCTCCAAAGACGTCATCGTCGATACCAACGGCAAGAACGTCTATCCGGACGAGATCGAAGAGCTGTACGGTAATTCGCCTTACATCAAGGAGCTGAGCGTCGTCGGGCTGCCAGATGGTCATGCGGAGAAGGTCGCGTGTGTCGTCGTTCCCAACTACGAGTACGACATTTCGCTCTCGCGCGAAGAGGTGCGCCAAAAGATAGATGATCACTTCCGCGAAGTGTCGGCGGCGCTTCCCTTCTTCAAGCGCGTCAAAGTTCTGCACTTCTGGGACGGTGAACTGCCGCGCACAGCGACGCGCAAAGTCAAACGACGCGAGGTGGTCCAGCTGCTCCAGACGCTCGAAGAGGGCACGCGCGCCTTGGCGAGCGCGCGCAACGGGCGCGAATCAGAGGCCGATTGGCTGATCGACATCGTCGCCGCGGTCGCCAATCGCCCGCGCGCTCACGTCACGCTCGACACGCGCCTGAGCGATCTCGGGTTCGACAGCTTGATGTACGTCGAACTAGCGTCGGCGATCGAGCAAGCGGGCGCGCACCTTCGCTCGCCGGACACTTTGACCGAAGTGCGCGATCTTCGCGAGCTGCTGAGTCGCATCACACCGCCTGATCAGGTGAAACGTCATGGCCGACGCGACGAAGACGAACGGGTGCGCGACGACGAGGAAGAGATTCGCGTGCCGGCGATCGTGCGCACCATCGGCAACAAGGGGCTGGATCTCGTGCAACGCGCCTTCTACGAAGTCGTGTTGAACACGCGCTACGAGGGGCGCGCCAACATCCCGGTTCACACCAATTTCCTCGTTGCGGCCAACCACACTTCGCATCTCGACATGGGTCTCGTGAAGATGGCGCTCGGCGATGCAGGGCGCGATCTAGTCGCGCTCGCTGCCGCCGATTATTTCTTCGACAACAAGTACAAGCGCGCCTACATGGAGAACTTCACCAACCTCGTGCCGATGGAGCGGACCGGGAATCTGCGTAAGTCTCTGCGCTATGCGCGGGCATACCTTGAGCAAGGCTACAACGCGCTCATCTTCCCCGAAGGGACGCGCTCGCTGACGGGCCAGATGAACGAATTCAAGCCGGTCATCGGCTACTTGGCGCTGACCTGCCGCGTCGGCGTCCTTCC
>CAKZOF010000172.1 GCA_937135995.1 uncultured Pyrinomonas sp. | reverse complement strand
CGTCGTCCCAGTGCGGGTGCTCGGGTGCGGCCGCGAGCACGTCGCGGGCCCGGACCGGGTCGAGGCGCCGGGTGATCCGCCCCGCAGCGTCGTCGACGACGCGCGCCGCGGCGTCGAGGTCGGCGGCCGTCGCCGGGCGCCACGGGACCCCCGCGAGTGCGGCCGCACCCCGGTCGCTGCCGACGCGCACGACGAAGCGGTGGCCGCAAGCGAGTTGCTCCAGCACAAAGCGCCGTACTTGAACGTCCCGTTCTTTCTGGCGCGCGTCGGAATCTATTTCGCCATCTGGCTCATGCTCGCTTATTTGCTCAACAAGTGGTCGGCGGAGCAGGATGCCGAGACGGAGACGCGTCAGATCGAAGGGCGCATGCAGCGGTTGAGCGGTCCCGGTTTGATCCTCTTCTTCTTGACGGTGACGTTTGCCGTCTTCGATTGGATCATGTCGCTCGATCCTGAGTGGTACTCGACCATTTTCGGATTGATCATGGCTGCCGGGTGGGGGATGAGCGCGCTCGCCTTCACGCTCGTCATCTTCGTCTATTTGCGCGCGAGCGAACCGTTGCGGGCCGTGGTGCTGCCGGCGCACCTGCACGATCTCGGCAAGTTTCTGTTGATGTTCGTCATGCTCTGGTCGTACCTGTCGTTTTCGCAGTTCCTGCTCATCTGGTCGGCCAATTTGCCCGAAGAGATCCCATGGTACTTGCGGCGGATGAGCGGTGGCTGGCAGTACGTCTCGCTGGGGCTGGTGCTGTTTCAGTTCGCTTTCCCGTTCCTTTTGCTCTTGTCGCGCGACATCAAACGCAATCCGCGGCGCATCGTCTCAATTGCGCTCTTTCTGCTCGTCGTCCGGTGGATCGATGCCGTCTGGTTGATCGCGCCCGAAGCGCACCGCGAAGAGTACCGGAGCGCGTTGCACCTGCACTGGTTGGATCTGGCAGCGCCAGTCGGCATCGGCGGGTTGTGGATCGCTTTCTTTGCGTGGCAATTGAGTCGCCGTCCGCTGCTGCCGCGCCACGATTCGTTGTTGGAGAAGGCGCTGCATCCGGCGCATCACTGAAGCGAGGTCTGGAAAGATGGTTGGCGGAAATGGTCATCGCAGCAAAAACGGGCATGATGAAGAGCACATGACTGAGACGCCCGATGTTTCGTACATTCGCAATGTCGATGTCGCCTACGAGCGGAGCGACGTCAACACGAAAGCGATTTTGAAGTTCATCGGGTGGTTGGCAGCGTTGACGGCCCTTTGCTTTCTGATCGTGGTCGGCATGTTCAAATACTTCGAGGCGAGCGCTGAACGGAGCGAGGCCGAAACGATGCCGACCATGAGACGGACGGGCGAGCAACTCTTGCCGCCCGAACCGCGCTTGCAGCTTGCGCCGGGACACGAGATCCATCCGCTCGATGATCTCAAACGGTTGCGCGCCGAAGAGGATGCCGTGCTGAAGAACTACGGGTGGGTTGATCGCAACGCCGGCATCGTTCAGATCCCGATCGAGCGCGCCAAGGAGTTGCTCGTCGAGCGTGGAGTGCCTGTGCGTTCATCGGCCAACGGGCAAACGAAAAGCGAAGGTGTTTACATCCCATCGCAACAAAGTTCCGGCAGGATGACCAAAACCTTGGCGGCGCAAGCCCCGCCCTTCAGGGCTGGGGATAAGCCGCCCGTCGCTTGGGATTATACCGCT
>CAKZOF010000171.1 GCA_937135995.1 uncultured Pyrinomonas sp. | reverse complement strand
ACGGACGATCACGAAGGATCTGGAGCTTTCCGATGAAGAGATCCGGGAGCGCATGAGCGGCAACCTCTGTCGCTGCGGAGCATATCCGGGCATCGTCGCCGCGATCCGCGAAGTGCAATCGGGCCGCCAAACGGCGCAAGCATGGCATTTTGCCACCCAAGAAGAGATCGCCGCTGTCATGAACGACAAACTCCTGCGGGAGGGCAGAAGCGATGAGACCGTTTAAGTACGCGCGCGCTACAAGCGAAGCGGAGGCCGTGCAATTGGTATCCGCTACCCCGACGGCGAAATTCTTAGCCGGCGGGACCAATCTTCTCGACTTGATGAAGGAAGATGTCGAGCGCCCAACGCAGATCGTTGACCTCACACGTTTGAGTCACCTAGCGCAGATCAGGCCAACTCTAAACGGGATCTCCATCGGGGCGTTGGCAACGAACGCGCAAGTGGCGAACCATCCGCTCGTGCGGCAGAACTATCCACTCCTTTCGCGGGCGATATTAGCTGGCGCATCGGCCCAGATCCGCAACATGGCGACCGTCGGCGGGAATCTGATGCAACGCACGCGCTGCCCCTACTTCTACGATACGGCGATGCCGTGCAACAAACGCGAGCCGGGCTCGGGATGCGCAGCTTTTCATGGTCTCAACCGCATGCACGCCATCTTCGGCTATAGCGATAAATGCGTCGCTACCTATCCGGGCGACATGGCCAATGCGCTCTATGCGCTCGACGCGACGGTGAAGATTCGCGGCGCGAATGGGCAAGAGCGCACGATCCCGATTCGGGATTTTCATCGCCTGCCAGGCGATACGCCGGAACAAGACAACAACCTTCAGCACGGTGAATTGATCGTCGCCGTCGAACTGGCGAAGAACGATTTCGCGAAACACTCCTACTACCTGAAGGTTCGCGACCGCGCTTCATACGCCTTTGCGCTCGTCGCCGTGGCCGCCGCGCTGGCGCTTGAAGGCGATCGAATCAAACAAGCGCGCGTCGTCTTAGGAGGCGTCGCCCATAAGCCTTGGCGCTCAACCGAAGCTGAAGATGCTTTGGTCGGGAAAGAGGCGACCGAAGCGAACTTTCGCGCCGCCGCCGAAGCGGCGATGAAAGAGGCGAAGCCGCTCGCGCACAACGCTTACAAGGTCGAGCTCGGCAAGCGCGCCATCGTTCTCGCTCTGCAACGCGCGATGGATGAGACGATATAGAGTTAAGGAGGCGTAAAGGGATGGCAAGGTATATCGGAAAGGAGATGAGCCGTGTTGAAGGGATCGCGAAGGTGACAGGCAGAGCTAAATACGCTGCGGAATTTCGCGTGCCGAATCTCGCCTATGGTTTCATCGTATCGAGTTCCATTGCGAAAGGGACGATCAAATCCATCGACACGCGCGAAGCCGAGCGCGCGCCCGGCGTGATCCGCGTCTTCACTCACTTGAACGCGCCGAAGTTCAGAAACGATCCGCAAGATAGATCGTTTCGTGCCCTGCAATCCGACCGGATCTATTTCAACATGCAGCCCGTCGCCTTGGTCGTCGCCGAGACCTATGAACAAGCGCGCTATGCGTCTCGCCTCGTCAAGGTCGATTACAACGCCGAAAAACATCAGACCGACACGGAAGCGCTGCTAGCAAGCGCGCGCGATCCCTCACATGGAAGAGGCACGAGAGTGCGCGGCAACCCCGAGGTAGCACTGCGCGAGGCGCCGGTGAAGGTGGAAGCCGAATATCGCATCCCGATCGAGCATCACAACCCGATGGAGCCTCATGCGGCGATCGCTTTTTGGGAGGGCGACCGGCTCACCATCTTCGATAAGACGCAGGGAGTTTACGAAGTGCGCAGGCATCTCGCCTCGAGCTTCGGCATTCCCGAAGAGGATGTGACCGTCATCTCGCCTTTTGTCGGCGGCGCTTTCGGCTCCGCGCTCAGACCGAACTACTATCCGACGCTGACGGCGATGGCCGCGCGCGAACTCAAACGTCCGGTCAAAGTCGTCTATACGCGCACGCAGATGTTCGCCGGACACGGTTATCGCCCCTACACGATTCAAAGAGTCGCGCTCGGCGCGGACCGGTCCGGGAAGCTGACCGCGATAATCCATGAAGCGGTGCATAACACGTCCAGTTTCGAAGAGTTCGATGACAACACGACGGGGTTCGCGCGCCAAGTTTACGCCTGTCCGAATCTTCGCGCCTCGCTGAAGATAGTCAGCACCGACCTTCACACGCCGACATGGATGCGCGCTCCCGGCGCCGTGAGCGGCATGTTCGCTCTCGAATCCGCGATGGATGAGTTGGCCTACGCGCTCAAGATCGATCCGCTGCAACTGCGCCTCATCAACTATGCCGAGACCGATCCCGAAAGCGGCAAGCCGTGGTCGAGCAAAGCGCTACGCGAATGTTACCTGCTGGGGGCGAAAAAGTTCGGTTGGGAGAAGCGCAAATTCGAGCCGCGTTCGATGCGCGATGGCGAGTGGTTAATCGGATGGGGCATGGCAACCGGCGTCTGGGGAGCTTTTCAAGCGCCCGCCGCCGCTCGCATCACGCTCAGGGCGGACGGCACGGCGCATGTCGTCAGCGCAACCAGCGACATCGGTCCGGGGACA
The DNA here is from genome assembly GCA_937135995.1 of uncultured Pyrinomonas sp. GTDB lineage: Bacteria > Acidobacteriota > Blastocatellia > Pyrinomonadales > Pyrinomonadaceae > Pyrinomonas. Next base: position 662 of record CAKZOF010000171.1, on the reverse strand, counting down.
TACACGGCGATGACCATCATCGCGGCTGAATTCCTCGGCTTGAAGCCGGAGCAGATCAAATTCGAACTGGGCGACACGAGGTTCCCTCGCGCTCCGCTGGAAGGCGGCTCGATGACGACGGCCAGCGTCGGCTCGGCTGTACACGGCGCGGCGATGGCCATCGTCGCGCGTCTGCTTGATTTAGCGAACCGCAACGAGGACTCGCCGCTGAAGGGCGCGGCGGCATCGGATGTCGAGCTACTTGATGGGCGGTTGCAACTTAAAAGCGACCCGTCGCGATACGTTGACGCTTTCGATCTGATGAAGCGCCATAACCTTAACGAGATCACCGAGACGTTTGAAGCCCGCCCGTCGAGGGAACGAGAAGACTATGCGATGTTGGCCCACGGAGCGCAGTTCGTTGAAGTGAAGGTGCATTCCGAATTGGGGATCGTCCGCGTCACGCGCGTCGTCGAAGTGACCGCCTGCGGGCGGATCGTCAATCCGAAAACGGCCCATAGCCAAGAGATCGGCGGCGTCGTCTGGGGCATCGGCATGGCGTTGCAGGAAGCGACGGAAGTGGACCATCGTTACGGGCGAATCGTGAACCCGAACCTGCAACATTATCACGTTCCGGTCAACGCCGATGTGCTTGAGGTCGAAACGATCTTCGTCGAAGAGGA
>CAKZOF010000170.1 GCA_937135995.1 uncultured Pyrinomonas sp. | reverse complement strand
CACCGTCAACGGCGAGCGCAGGTCGTGCGTGGTCAGCGCGAGAAACTCCTCTTTGAGTTCGGACATTTCGCGCAACTTCTCGTTGGCGCGTTGCAGTTCGGCGTTGGACCGGCTCAGTTCTCGGTTGAGTCTTTCAAGCTGCTCGCGTTTTTCTTCGAGTTCGGCCAAGATGGCGATCAGCTCGCGGTTTTGGCGTTGCAGCTCTTCCACCGCCGAATCGCTTGTGGCCTGCAAGAAGCTGGCCCGCAGGTGACCTGCGCGCGCGCGCGCGTCGGCGGCTTTTTCGGGCGGGAGCCACTTCGTCACGCTGATGCGCGTTCCTTTGCCGGGACCGGCATCGATTTCGAACTCGTCCATCAAACGGCGCGTGCCAGCGATTCCAATGCCCATGCCGCCAGCGGAGCGATAGTCGCCGTGCAAGGCTGCACGCAATCGCCCCTCTTCGATGCCCGGTCCTTGGTCGGACGCCGTGATCTGCAACCCGACGAGAGGACCACGTTCGACGATGGCGAGCGACATGATGCCTGTTTTAGCGTACTCGCAAATGTTGCGCGTCAGTTCCGAGACGGCGGTGGTGATTTTGATCTGCGTCGTCGGATCGAATCCCATTTCGCGAACCAGTCGGCGCACGCGGTCGCGCGCGCGGACGATGTCCGCTTCCGAACGGATGGTGAGATCGCCGATTTTGGTCGTCTTCCGATCCATCGAAGAATCATCTGGCGACGAGCACGGTGGCATCGTCCGACATGCGACCGTAGTCACGCATCAAGACGCTGGCGATGAGTTGCGGACTACGTTCGAGCAGCGCGGGGTAGGATATCACATCCCACGAACGACTCAACCCGTCGCTGGCGATCACGAGCGTCGCTTCCGGCGGCCACGGGCAAGTGTGCACGCGAACGCGCGGCAGCCGCGCGCCGAGCGTGCCGTTCATCGAGATGAGCGTGCAAGCGACGCCGATGGCCCGCGCCTCGATGTTGCCGACGCCCGCGTACTGCAAGACGCAGTGCGATGTGTCGAGCAGCGCGACGCCGACGACGGAACCGCGCGTTCCGCGCGACGCTTCGTGCGCTTGCGCGATCAACTCTTCGAGCGGCTCGCCGCTCCACTGGTCGAGCGCGTCCACCGCCGCCCGTGCCGCTTCTTGTGCGCCTTGACCGTGCCCGATGCCGTCGATGACGGCGAGAAGCCAGCGATCCGGGCCGCATTTCCGCGCGAAAAACGCATCGCCGTTGACCTCTTCGCCCGCGCGCGGGCGACTCCAGAGACCGAGCCGTTGGTCCAGTTCGCTGCGTGGCATCGCCGGATCGACCCACTTGCGGACCAGTAGAACGGTACCGCTCGTCGTGCGCGGCGACCTGCTGAGCGTGCGCGCGGTGGACGCGCCGGGCGAAGAGTAGATCTCGAATTCGTCGCTCAGACGGCGAATAGCGCCGAGACCAGCGCCGAGACCGCCGCCCGTCGAGTAGCCGTCGCGCAGCGCTTCTTCGATGTCGTATATGCCCGGCCCCTTGTCCCAGTAAACGATCTCGAGTCCGGTCGGCGTGCCGAGCGTTGCGCCGAAATGGATCCAACGCTCGTCGGTCGCGTAACGGGCGGCGTTGGTCCCGATCTCTTGGACGACGATTTCAAGCTCCGCTACCTGTTGTTCGCTGAAGCCTAGCTCGCGCGCCACGCGTGCCACGGCGCGCCGCGCGGCGCCTACTTGCGCCGCGTCGCTGATCTCCAGCGACTGAAGGATGTGCCGCACGTTCGATCTCAAATCGCGTCCGCGCCGCCCCCCGGCCGCCGCGACGGTCGAAGAGTTCGTTCACGCCCGAGGGGCGTCTTGCGCTGTTTACGGCGAGAGCCAGCGAATCACCGTCACGCGCGTGCCGCGCCCGACGTGCGATTCGATCTGGAACTCATCGACCAACCGGCGCGAACCGGGCAGCCCTTTGCCCAGTCCGCCACTGGTCGAATACCCATCACGCATGGCCGCATCGATATCTGCGATGCCCGGCCCTTGGTCTTCGAAGATCAACCGCAACCCGCTGCGTCCGTCGGTGTCGGACATCGGCTGCGCGATGAGCCGTCCGCGTCCGGCGTACTTGACGATGTTGCGCGCCAGTTCCGACGCCACCGTTGCGAGGCGCGTTTGATCGGTGAGGCGAAAGCCCATGGCCGCCGCCATCGAGCGCACTTCGCTGCGGGCGATGATGATGTCTTGTTCGGTTTCGATCAGAATCGCTATGCTTTCCAATGGTCGCTCAACTCGAAGTCGGGTGGCTCTTCACTCGCTTCTTCGCGAATGCCGAATTCATCGCGCAGCAACCTGATCCCTTCGTCGACGTTGAGCACCGTATCAACACCAGGCAGCTCGAGCCCGAGTTCAACCAGCGTGATGGCCACCGCCGGTTGCATGCCGGCGACCACGGTGCGCGCGTCCATGATGCGCGTCATCGCAGCGATGTCGCTGAGCATCCGACCGATGAACGAATCGACCATCTCGAGCAGCGAGATGTCGATCAACACGCCGCGCGCGCCGGTCCGCTCCAGCTCCGCGAGGATGCGCTCTTGAAGTTGCATGGCGGTCGCATCGTCCATGTCGACCTGAATGGGAACGATGAGGACGCGCCCGACTTTGAGGATCGGTATGCGTTGAGGAGTGTACATCGGTTGATCGCCCCTTGTCTTGATGACGGAAGCTCGTCAGACCTCTTCGCGCCGCTTAAGTTCCGGCGTGCTGGGCCGCTCCGTTCGCAATTGCCCATCGCGTGCCGCGAGGCCGGAAGCTTCGCGCAGGCGTTCGAGCGTTTTGGTCGGAATCACCGTGCGCCCGAGCATCTCGAAAGCGAGCTTGATGCCGTCGGCCATTTGCGACCGCGTGGTGATCTGCGATAGATCGATGCCAAGCTGTACCATGGTCTGCGCGATGGCTGGACTGACTCCCGTCAAGATGCACCGCGCGCCCATCAACCGCGCAGCGGTCACGGTCTTGATCAGATGATTGGCGACGAGCGTGTCGATGGTGCGCACGCCAGTGATGTCGAGGATGGCGATGGTCGAGCCCGTCTCGGCGATCCTTTGCAACAGCGCTTCAGTCATCACCTGAGCGCGGCTCGAGTCGAGCGTGCCGATGATCGGCAGCGTCAAGATCTTGTCCCAGACCTTGATGACCGGCGTCGAAAGCTCCAGCATGTCGGCTCGTTGCTGACGGATGATCTCCTCGCGTGAACGGATGTAGCGCTCCACCATCACGAGCCCCAGCTTGTCGAGCAACGGCGTGAAATAGTTCATCTCTTCGATCAGCGCCGCCGGATCGGAACGCATCTCCTCGATCAGAGAACGCAACACCGCATCGCGCAAAGAGAGGATGTAGGTCGCGTTCTCCATCGGCGTATAGCCTTTGACGGCGCGCAGGCGCGAAATCTCGTTGAGAAACGAGCGCAGGTCGTCGAAGGCCGGATCGTTGAAGTCGCCGCCGTTGGAAGCCTTGATCGAGCGCGCGAGCATCTCGACGATTTCACGCGACTGCTGGCGAAGTTCCTTTTTGGAGATCAGCTCGTCGCGGAAATCGTCCGATTCCAACCGCTCTTTGATCCATCGGTCGATGATCTCGTCGCGCCGTTGTGTGAGGAGTTCGGCCACGCGCAACCCTGCGCGCATTGGCGATGTGCTCTGGTCGCTCATTTCGGGGGTTCAACCTGCCTTTTCGTCAAGCGTCCCGGGTCAAAAGCTCGCGCGCGTTCGGGAGAACGCCGCCGGGTTCGGGTCGAAAACGCGAACGCGTATCTTAGCATTTCGCCCCGCAAGCGACAACACCGGGAGATTTCGCTCGAACATCGAGGCGCAAGACGCACCGCAAAGAGATTGTGGCGCGTGGCCCACCACGCGGCGCGAAAGAGCGTGCATCGAGTTGCTAGTCGCCGGACTGGAAGTTATACTTCGCTTTTCTCGCGCTCGAGAATCGATGGGCGTTCTCACGTTAGCGACTTTTGCACAGAAGCGGAATCCGAAAAGATGACCAAACTATTCGTCACAGGCGGCGCCGGCTTTATCGGCTCGGCATTCATTCGCGTCGCGCTCGAAGAGCTGCCCGATTGCGAAATCGTCAACTTCGACGCGCTCACCTATGCCGGCAATCCCGATAACCTGGCTGGCTTAGACGAACGGCGACATCGCTTCGTTCATGGCGACATCGCCGATCGCGCCGCCGTCATGGACGCTCTTGAAGAGGGCACCGACGCCGTCGTCAACTTCGCCGCCGAATCACACGTCGATCGCAGCATCGCGTCCGCGGATGAATTCTTGAGAACCAACGTCCTCGGCACACAGGTGCTGCTCGATGCGGCGCGCGCGCGCCGCGTCGCGCGGTTCGTGCAGATTTCGACGGACGAGGTGATGGGGTCGCTCCCCGAAGACGACGCTTCTTTCTTCACCGAGTCTTCGCCCTACGCGCCGAATAGCCCGTATGCGGCTTCCAAGGCGGCGGCCGAACATTTGGTGCGCGCCGCGCATCACACCTTTGGTCTCGATGCAGTGATCACGCGCTGCGGCAACAACTACGGTCCGCGACAGTTTCCGGAAAAGTTGATCCCGCTGGTAATCGCCAACGCCATCGATGACCAGCCGATTCCCGTCTACGGCGACGGACGCAACGTTCGCGATTGGATCTACGTCGATGATCACTGCCGCGCCATCTTGCAAGCGTTGCGCCGCGGTCGCGCGGGCGAGATTTACAACATCGGCGCACGCAACGAGCGACGCAATCTGGAGGTGGTCGAAGCGATTCTGGACGCGCTCGGCAAACCGCGTACGCTCATCAAATTCGTCAAAGACCGGCCCGGCCACGACCGGCGCTACGCCATCGATCCGACCAAAGTCGAAACCGAACTCGACTGGCGCCCGCAAGAGACTTGGGAGAGCGGCCTGCGGCGAACGATCCAGTGGTACGCGGAAAATCAGGCGTGGGTTGCGCGCGCGCGCAGCGGTGCTTACCGCCAATACTACGCGCAACAGTACGGCATGGAGATCGACGTCCGCCGGTGATCCCGCAGCGCGCGAGCTGTGCGGTCGGTCATCCCGTGTTTTCTTAGCGCGCGGCGGCGTCGCTGAGAGAGAGCAAAAAAGCGCGCGCTTGCGCGAGCGCGCGAGCGCGATGGCTACGCTGTTGTTTCTCTTCGGCGCTCAATTCACCGAACGTTCGGCTCTCACCTTCCGGGATGAAAATGGGATCGTAGCCGAACCCGCCTTGGCCGCGCGGCGCATGCGCGATTCTGCCTTCGCACGCGCCGCGAAAAAGCCACGTGCGCCCGGCGGGCGAAGCGATGGCGATGACGCAGACGAAACGACCGCGCCGTTCCGGATCGTCCGTCCGCTGAAGCTCCGCCAGTAACTTCGCTACGTTCTCAGCATCGGTCGCGCCAGCACCTGCGTAGCGCGCCGAATGGACGCCGGGCGCGCCTCCGAGCGCCTCCACTTCCAAACCCGAATCGTCGGCCAGCGCCCATAATCCTGTGTGCGCAGCGTAATAGCGCGCCTTGAGCGCCGCATTGTCCTCGAAGGTCTCGCCCGTCTCCGCCGGCGGTTGAACGGCGGGAAAGTCCGCCAGCGTCAGCAGACGCCAACCGTGGAGCAGTTGCCGTAGCTCGCGCACCTTGCCGGCATTGCTCGTCCCGATGAGAAGCGTGTTCGTTCGATCTGGCATGCAGACGCGTCGCCCTCTGCGGAGTGTAAAAGGTGCCGTCAACCAAAATCAAATCGGCTTGTCCACGGATGCGGCGACCACCCCTTTCTGGTAGGCCCCAATGATCATCGGTACCTTGGTCCGGCCTTCCAAGGTCAGCAGAGAGGCTTCGTCCAGTCCGTTGAAGGAGAGCAGCCGATCATCCAGGACCACGGCTCCGGTAGGCCGAAAGGTATCTGTGAATAGGAAAGGAGGGGAGCCGCTTCCTCCCCGGAATTCATTCCGGGGAGGAAGCGGCTAGGTCTCTATCAAGCAGAGCGACACTCCCACGGCCCGCAAGCGCGTGGGATTCACGCGCCTCACCGCTGCACCCGGTACGGGCGTCACGCCCTGGTGCGACGCCATTTCAACCGTCTACTTGTGCGGCGCTTTTCGCGTGTGCCTCACGGTATAATAGAAGGGGGAACTATATAGGAGATGCTGGCAACCCCTCTTGCTATGCCATTCGGTGCCTTCGTCAACCGACGACGATCATTGAAAAAAATAATCCGCGGTGTGGTGTCCGCAAATATCGCTTGACACACCGCTGTTGGCTCATATAATCATTGCTGTTTTCAGGTCCTAGAGCGCCGCTCGAAATGACGCTCTCTTGCCGCACTCTTTCATGTTCGAGCCGGAGCCGCCGTTGCGCGGCGATGGACACCCCACACCCCAAATCGTTTCAGGAGAAAAGATGGACGCAAAAACAGCTTTGAAGTATGCCGAAGATCATGGGGCGCGCTTCGTCTCCGTTCGTTTCACCGACTTGGTTGGCGCTTGGCATCACCTGACGTTTCCTATTCACGAACTATCTGAGGGCAGTTTCGAGGATGGTTTCGGTTTCGATGCTTCCAGCCTGCGCGGGTGGGCTTCGATTCACGAATCCGACATGTTGCTCGTGCCCGATCCGTCGCGTTTCTGGATGGACCCGTTCGCCGAAGAGCCGACCGTATGTTTCATCGCCAACGTCGTCGATCCGATCACCAAAGAAGGGTACGGACTAGACCCGCGCTCGGTGGCGGCGCGTGCCGAAAGCTACCTGCGGTTTACCGGCATCGCCGACACGGCCTATTTCGGCCCTGAAGCCGAGTTCTTCGTCTTCGACGGCGTGCGTTTCTACAATGAGCAGAACGCTGCCGGCTACGAAATCGAGTCGGACGAGGGCATCTGGAACACGGGACGCAGAAGCAACGGATTCGAAAGCCCCAACCTTGGTTACCGCATTCGCAACAAAGAGGGGTACGTGCCTGTTCCGCCTGCCGACAGTTTGAGCGACTTGCGTTCGGAGATCGCGCTGACGCTCGAGGATGTCGGCATTCGCGTCGAATGCCACCACCACGAGGTGGCCACCGCCGGTCAGTGCGAAATAGACTTCCGCTTCTCGACGTTGCTTGGCACGGCCGACAACCTGCAACTGTTCAAGTACATCGTCCGCAACACGGCTTACCGTTACGGCAAGGCAGTGACGTTCATGCCGAAGCCGATCTATGGCGATAACGGCAGCGGTATGCACTGTCACCAGTCTTTGTGGAAGAACGAAAAGCCGCTCTTTGCTGGCGATGGCTACGCGGGGCTGAGCGAAACGGCGCGTTACTACATCGGCGGACTGCTCAAACACGCGCCAGCGATCGTCGCGTTTGCCGCGCCGACCACCAACAGCTACAAGCGTTTGGTGCCGGGCTTCGAAGCTCCGGTCAACCTCGCCTATTCGGCGCGCAACCGTTCGGCGGCGGTGCGCATCCCGATGTTCTCGCAGAATCCGAAACAGAAGCGGATCGAGTTTCGCCCG
>CAKZOF010000169.1 GCA_937135995.1 uncultured Pyrinomonas sp. | reverse complement strand
GGCAAAGAGATCATGACGCTCGAAGAGCTGATCGAGCGCTTCTCGCTCGAAGGCATCCATCGCTCGAACGCCATCTTCAATTTCAACGAGCATGATCCGCGCCAGTGGACCGACCCGAAAGCCCTCTGGATGAATGCCGAATACATCCATCACATGCCGCTCGCCAAACTCCTTCCATACGTGCGCGCTGAATTGGAATCGGCGGGATTGTGGCGCGCCGAATACGAAAGCGAACGGCGCGCGTGGTTCGAACGAACCGTCGATCTGATCCGTCAACGCTTCCACACGCTCAAGGATTTCTCCGGCCAAGGGCGCGCCTATTTCAGCGACGAGTTCGCTTTCGACGAAGCAGCGGTGGAGAAGAACTTGCGACGCGAAGCACGGTTGAAAGAACTGCTGCCGGAACTGGCGCGCCGACTCGAAACGGTCGAACCGTTCACGGCAGAGACTGTCGAACGGGCGTTGCGCGCCTTCGCTGAGGAAGCAGGCGTCAAAGCGGGGTTGTTGATCAACGCCGCACGCACGGCGCTTACAGGACAAGCGGTCGGTCCTTCGATGTTCGAGATCTTCGAGACGCTGGGACGCGAGCGTTCCGTTCAACGTTTGCGCGCCGCCGCTGATTTGATCTGAATCGGCGACGCGGCAGCTTTTTCGTCGGAAGGAGATGTCGGCCATGATTCGAGCGTTCATCCGAAGCTTCCGCAGCGCGGCGAGTTCAAGGTTCGCGCGCGGATCGAACCTGAGTCTCGCGCTCGTGATCAGCTTCGCGCTCGCGGCGACGGTTTACGGGCAACAAGCTGGCGCTCCGAGCGGCGCAGCGCAACCGGCAAAAGCCGCGAACCGTGCGGGGCAAACCGGCCCCGCACGGCTACGAGCGAAGTCTCCGGTGCGAACCGAGCGCCACGCTGGTCCAGAAGAACAGGCCGTGCGGGCGGCGTTTGAAAAGCTATTGGATGGCATCCGCCACGCCAACGCTGATGAAGTGATGAGCGTCTATTGGAATTCGCCGCAGCTCATCATCTTCAACAACAACGGCACGGTGACAAAAGGTTGGGAGCAGGTGCGGGCCAATCGCCTCAGCCTCTATGCCGAAGTGAAGGACGTCAAGCTCGACGTGCGCGACGTTCGCGTGCACATGCTCGGTCCGAACGCTGCGCTCGTCACTTGCTTGTGGACGCAATCGCAAACCTTTCGTGGCACGCCGGAAAGCTCCTCGGGCCGCTTGACACTCGTCTTTCAGCGCATCGGCGGCGAGTGGAAGGCGATCCATGCGCACACCTCACCTGAAGCGCCCGATTCATCGCGCTTGATGCCTTCAGAGCGCGGAAGCGCGAACGTCGAAAAGCCGCGAAGCTGATTCGCTTCTTTGCCGTCCGTTCCGGCGCAGCGACTTTGTCAAAGGGGCGTCAAGCCCGGTCTTTTGCAAGACTTCTTTAACCGTTCGTCCCGGTGCGTCGCCAGCGGACGCGATTGAATCGCTTTATGCCGCATTGCCCTTGAGTTCGTTCGGACGCAACGAGTCTCGGCGCGGGCCGCGATCATCCTACGGTCGTGAAATCCAAATTTTCGGATGAAAATCCAAATTTTCGGAGAAAAGACGCCCCGCTTGCCGCCGGTCGATTTTGTAAGTCGTTGACTCTTCAAGATTTCCTTTTTCGCGCGGTTGAGGCATGTGATTTGCTAGATAAAATCGCGCAGACTTGCGGGCTTCATCTAAGGTTTTGCTTGTCGCTTCTTGCTCTCATCTGATTCGGCTTCATGGTAGCTTTTTTGAATCTTGAAGCTTCACGAAGCTGTACTCGAAACCATCACGTTACGGAGGATGCCCAAGATGAAGCTTTTCGCGCACAGACTGGCGCTGCTTGCGTTGCTCGTTGCGACCTCGGGCGCGCTTGCTATCGGTCAAGTTAGTTCAACAGGCTCGCTTGCGGGCACCGTCACTGACCAAGCTGGCGCCGTGGTCGCCGGTGCCACCGTCACGGTCAAGAACAACGCGACTGGAGCGGAGTTCACGACGCAGACGTCGGACAACGGCACGTTCACCGTTCCATCGTTGGCCGTCGGCACGTACACGGTGACCATCACCGTGCAAGGTTTCAAGCAAGCGGTCTTGCAAGAGGTCAAGATCGATGTTGGCAAAGCTTCGAGCGTCAACGTCGCACTCGAACCGGGACAGATCACCGAATCGGTGACGATCACGGGCGCCGGCGGCGAACTGCTCCAGACGCAATCGGCCAACGTCGCCACAACGATCACCGGACGCCAGATCACGGAGCTGCCGTTCACTTCGCGCGACGCCCTCGACTTGGTCTTGCTGCTTCCTGGAACGGCGCAAGCCGGACGCCCGCGCGC
>CAKZOF010000168.1 GCA_937135995.1 uncultured Pyrinomonas sp. | reverse complement strand
CGTTAACGATCTTTGTTCACGAAGGGTTGCATTGATCTTTGTCATTGATCAAGAGGCAAGCGATGCGCCGGGTCACGCCGCCCGCGGCTTGCGCTCAACACAGAAGCGGGACCGATGCGGCCACCCTTGTTCGACGGCGGGACGCCCCTTCGCGGGCCGCGCGTGCGTGCAAACCAGCGCGCAACATCACATGCCTTTGTAGTCCGGTCCGCCGCCACCTTCCGGCGGAACCCAGTTGATGATCTGATAAGGATCCATGATGTCGCACGTCTTGCAGTGGACACAGTTGGTGAAATTGATCTGCAATCTTTTACCGCCCCGTCCATCGTCGATCATCTCGTAAACGGCGGCGGGGCAGAAGCGCTGGCATGGATTGCCGTACTCCTCGACGCAGCGCGTCGCGCAGATGTTCGTATCGAGCACGTGCAAATGCGGCGGCTGGTCTTCGTTGTGCGCCACCGAAGCGTGATAGACATCGGTCAACTTGTTGAACGTCAATTTGCCGTCGAAGCGCAGTCCGTTGTAGCGCTGCTCGATGGAGCCATCGCGGTAGCCGAACTCAGCGAGTTTGCGCATCGCTTCATGGCCCGGTTCGGTTTCGACGCGATCAAAGACGCCCCACGCGCGACCGCCGGTGACGAACTGCAAGCCAGCATCGATCAATCCCAGCCAGCGCCCGTGACGAAACGCCGCGTGGAAGTTGCGCACGCTGCGCAGCTCTTTCATCAACCAAGAGCTTTCGATGCGCTGCTGATAACGGCTCAGCTGCCGGGCCGAGTAATCTTCTGCTAGCAACGCTTCGAAGATGGTCTCGGCAGCGAGCATGCCGCTTTTGATCGCCGTGTGAATGCCCTTCAACCGTTGCGAATTCAAAAAGCCAGCGCAATCACCGACGAGCAAGAACCCGTCGCCGTAGGTGCGCGGCATGGCGTGCAACCCACCGGCAGCGATCGTCTTTGCGCCGTAGCGGATCATGCGTCCGCCTTCGAGCAGGCGGGCGATTGCCGGATGCTGCTTGAAAAGTTGGAATTCGGCGTGCGGATCGATCAACGGATCGCGGTAATCCAATCCGGTGACGTAGCCGATGCTGATGATGCGGTTGCGCATCCCGTAGATCCAGCCGCCGCCGTAGGTTTGCGCATCCGACGGATACCCGAGCGTGTGGGTCACTTTGCCCGCCGGATAGCGATCGTCAGGCAACTCCCACAGCTCTTTGACGCCCAAACTGTAGACTTGCGGAGCGCGCCCTTGGTCCAGCCCCAGTCGTTCGATCAAACGTTTGGTCAGCGATCCGCGCGGCCCTTCGCCGAAGACGGTCACTTTCGCCAGCAGGTCCACACCCGGTTCGAAGTTCGCTTTTGGTCTGCCCTCGCGATCGATGCCTTTGTCGCCGGTGCGCACGCCGATGACGCGATCGTCGCCATCGTAGAGCACTTCAACGCCGGGGAACTCCGGAAAAACGTTAACGCCAGCCTCTTCGCACTTCTCGCCGAGCCACGAGACCAGCTTGTTGAGCGAGACGATGTAGTAACCATGATTGCGCAGCGGTGGCGGCGTAACCGGCGCACGTATGGCTCTGGTTTTGGTCAAGTAGAGGAACTCGTCCTCGGTCACCGGCGCATCGAGCGGCGCACCCTGTTCGAGATAGTCAGGCATCAGTTCGGCCAGCGCGCGCGGATCCATCACCGCGCCCGACAGGATGTGCGCGCCGACCGAGGCCCCCTTTTCGATGACGGCGATCTGCACTTCGCCGAGCGATCGCCCTTGCTTCGCCCCGCTCTCCACCGCTTCGTTGTGCGCGGCGATGAGCCGCGCCAGATGCAACGCGCCAGCAAGCGAGGCCGGCCCAGCCCCGACAAAGACGACGTCCATCTCGATGCTTTCGCGTTCGATCTTGCGATTCACACTGACACTCCTTTCGCTCGCTTTTCCGCAGACCGAGAGAAATGAATCACCATTCAGTGCGAGTATAGCAGAAGATCGGCGCGACTCGTAGCCGCGCTCAAAGTGGTGATCGCTGCACGAAGAATCAGCGCATTTTGCGCCAGACAGTGGGGGCGAATTTGCGCTGTGGCCTCTGCGGCGCGTATGATTTGAGAGCGCAACCGACGCGAATTCTTCTAAGAGCAGATGACACGGCCGATGAAAGCACCAACAAGCGAGCTTGTCACCGAGGAAACGGTTCCGACGCCTGTTCAGCGTCCGCGACGACTCCGACGCCACGCCGGAGGAACTGGGCCGCGCCGCCGGGGTGGCCTGCAGCGCCTCGGCGGTGTACCGGGCCTTGGACCGGCTGGGGATCACGCGAACAGAAAGTCGCGGCGGGCGGCCGAGCAGGACCGGCCCGAGCTGAAGGCCGAGCGGGCCACGTGGCGCGAGGAGTTCGCCGCCGATGCGCTCGACAAGGCCACTTGGCAGCAGGTCAAGCTGCAGTTCATCGGCCTACTGATCAATCACAAGCAGCCCGAGCTGGCCGAGACCTTCTTCAACTCGGTCTGCGCGAAGCTGCTGCACCGGACCTACTTCCACAACGACTTCATCTTCGTGCGCCCGGCGATCTCGACCGAACTGATCGAGAGCTCTCCGCCGACCTGGCGCAGGCCGTCGACCGGCCAGCCCGCGAGCCTTCTTTTTATCTGTGTCTTCCACCTTGGTTTTGATTCGGCGGAGGTTCGTCATGGCGGTTCAGGGTCGTTTCAGGCTTCAAGGCTTCTCGCTCCCCCGCGGTGCGCTGCTCTGCGTCGCCTTCCTGGGAAGCGTCCCCCAAGCGCAGGCC
>CAKZOF010000167.1 GCA_937135995.1 uncultured Pyrinomonas sp. | reverse complement strand
CAGCAATCTAATACAAGGAGGGAGTGCGAATTCCTCTGCCGCCTAAAGGCGGCAGTCCCCTTCGCGCGAAATTATGGCCGATCCGATCTGGCTCGACTGAAAGAGCTGAACACTACGTCAACAACGCGCTTCAAGCCTTCTCGACTTCGCCAATCGGATTCGATTCGACTGAAAGTACCTTGGACGCATCGGCAATCAGCGCGGCCTTCGACCTCACCAATCCGATTGGGCTCGACTGCGAGCCAACGCGCGAGGACAAAAAGATTTCGCCGCGCCGCGGCCACCGGCCCAGTTCGCGAGCCAACGCACGCGAGGACAAAAAAGTAGGGTGGAGAGAAGACTCCACCCTACGAGCTTTCGCTGTGTCTTGGCTGAGAGTCGGGGGGCTTAATCGCTCATCATGATGCCGTCGCCGAGCGACACGCCATCGCCAAGCGAGACGCCATCGCCGAGTGAGACACCATCGCCGAGCGAGACGCCGTCACCGAGTGAGACGCCATCGCCGAGCGAGACGCCATCGCCGAGGGAGACGCCGTCGCCGAGCACCACGCCATCGCTCATCATGATGCCATCGCCGAGCGACACGCCGTCGCCGAGCGAGACGCCGTCACCGAGCGAGACTCCTTGGCTGCTCACGGTCCAGACCGCGCCGTTGGCATTCACAGTCCAGACCGCGCCGTTCTGTTGCGCCGTCCACACAGCGCCGTTCGATTGCACGGTCCAGACGGCCCCGTTGGCGCTCACGGTCCACACCGCACCATCGGACTGCACCGTCCAAACGGCACCATCAAATCTGAACGTCCAGACGGCACCGTTCTGGTTCACGGTCCACACGGCGCCATCTTGATTCGCCGTCCACACGGCCCCGTTGCCGCTCACGGTCCAGACCGCACCATCGCGGCTTAATGTCCAGACGGCACCGTTGGCTTGAATGGTCCAGACGGCGCCGTTGGCTCGAATGGTCCAGACTGCGCCGTTCAAGTAGACGGTCCATACAGCACCATCGGGCGACACCGTCCAGACGGCACCATCGGAAGAGACGGTCCAGACGGCTCCGGTCGCGTTGACAAGAACTTGCGGCAACGTTTGCGCCGAAGTGAGTCGCGCGTGATTGGCGAAGATCACTTTGCTGCCGTCCACGATGCCGCCGCGACGCATGTAGTTCTGATCCAGCGCGACACCCGTCGGCAAGACCGCGCCAGCGGGAGCGGCACTCGGATCACTCAACACAAACCCATCGGCCAGCATAATGCCGTCGCCAAGCGAGACGCCATCGCCGAGCACAACGCCATCGCCGAGCGACACACCGTCACCGAGCGACACACCGCTAGCCATCAGCCAGCCATTGGCGATGATGCGGTGATCCGCAAGCATGATGCCATTGCTCAACACCGGATGGTTGCTGAAGAGGACGCCTTCGGCATAGATCAGTCGGGCATTGTAGAGGACGCGCTCACCGGCGATGGTGTTTCCGGCGCCGAGATCGAGCAAGCTCGTGCCGCGACGGAAGATCTGATCGCCCGCCCGCAGACGGTCAGCGTTCGGCACAATCGCCCGCGCCATCGCCACCGCACCCGGGATGTTAATCAAGCCCGCGCCCTGCGTCACCGCGCTCTGCACGTTGTTGGCGAAGCTTTGCCCCGGTAAAACTTGCGCCGTGCGCATGAGCGCGGCTTTGACGAGGGCGGGGGTGAGGGATCGGTTCGCTTCGAGCATCAACGCCACTGCGCCTGAAACTACTGGCGCGGCAAAGGACGTGCCCGAATAGGTGAAGTAGAGGTTTTGCCGGCCGCCTGAAGTCGGTTGCACGATGCGATCCGGGTACTGCGTCGGAATGGTCGCGCCTGGCTCTTGCGACATCGCAGCGACGATGCGCCGCCCCGGAGCGACGATGTCGGGCTTGGCCAGACGGTCGTACATCGTCGGCCCCTTGGACGAGAACGAAGCCACCACGTCATCGCGCCGCGTGACCGTGGAACGAGAATCAGTTGCGCCGACGGTGATAACGAAAGGCGAGTGGGCCGGACTGCCGATGCCACCGTAAACCAACCGGTAGATGGGATTGCCTTGCGCGTCGTAGCCGATGATCTCCTCGGTGCGCCCACGATTGCCCGCGCTGCAGACGACGACGATGCCAGCGCGAACAGCGCGTTCCACCGCTTGGCAGAGCGGATCGGTGCGGTAAGATTCGCGCACCGGCGCACTCAGACTCATGTTGATCACGCGGATCTTGTACCGATCGCGGTTCTGTATGGCCCAGTTGACCGCCTGCAGGACGTTGCTCGTCAAGCCGACGCCGTTTTCGTCGAGCACGCGAATGTCGACCAGCTTCGCTTCGGGCGCGATCCCGGCGAAGTTGCCAGCATAGCCTGTGGACCCGGCGCCGCTGCCTGCCGCCACGCTCGCCACGCCAGTGCCATGCCCGCCCGGATCACCGCGCCGTGCATTGCCCGTGAAATCGACCGCCGCGATCACTCTGCGTCCGAAGTCCGGGTGACTAGCGCTGATGCCGCTGTCGATCACCGCAATCGTCACGCCGCGGCCAGTCAACCCTTGGTTGCCGCGACCCTCTTGAACTTGAGCCGCACCCGTGGTCTCGCGCGTCAATTCCAAATCGCCTTTGACCGGACGATCGGGCGAGATGTAGGCGATGTCTTCGCGGCTCGCCAATTCTTCGAGCGCGTTGGCGGGAACTTCGGCGACCACTGCGCCGATTTCACGGAGCGTGCGCCGTGCGACGCCACCACGCGCTGTCAAGGCATCAAGATGCGCACTCGACGGCTGCCCTTTGGTTTGAACGATGACGCGCACCAAACGGTTGGACGCGTTGCGTCCGATGCTGGCGCTCAAATCCTCCGCGATCTTGCGAGCGCGTCCGGGTTGGTCCTGCCCTCGCCGCGCAGCCGCAGCGCGATCAGATAATGGGGCAAGAGAGACAATCAAAGTCAAAATCAATATGTAGGCCGATACACGACGTAACATCTTCCCTTCTCCTTCCGCCAATCCTCGAATCTCTCAAAAACGGGGCGTGCGAGGGTTCCGCCCCGCATGGCAGGTCGAGCAGAGCATTTGCGTCCTCGACCCGCCTAACTCTTTGCAAAAACCTTGCGCCTTGCTTGTGAACAAGCCGCGTGCCGCAAGCACGAAGAACGCTCGCTGTGCTCATAAACTTTCAAGAATCAATGACTTACCTCATCAACTGCGGGGCCTTCGAAAGACACTTACGCTGCGCATGACATGGATACGTGGTATCCACTCGCTTCCGAATCCTTCCTTTATCTGATTGATAAGACTGAAGAAAGACGTTCGCGAGGGCTCCTTGTGAAGCGGGTATACAGTGTGAAGCTGGTATACAGCGGAAACGGTCTCTGAGCGGTCGATGGTCACGAGACAAGAAATTAACCGGCTCGCAGCGCATGGCGGATCAAGAGGGATGGGCCTTGATCGATTGATAGCCACGAGACGAACTAGTTAAGCCAGTGCGGACGGCGGCGATTGGTAGCCTGTTAGCAGGGAGCTAGTTCCGCCGTTCGCCTGCTTCCCGGGTCAAAGAGCGCTGATTTTTGGTGAAGAGCTTCGCAGCGAGATGGCGAAAGGTCTTGCTATCCTACGACTCGCAGCTTTTTCACAGCAAATCCTCAAGAGCGCGGCGGAGACGCTGGAGTTTCTCGGGTGTCGCCGGGCCAGTCTCTTTGAGGACGATCTTGCCGTCGCGGTCGATGATGACGATGTTGGCCTTTCCGGGGGCATACCCGTAACGCGCCGTCACGTCGCCTTGGAAATCGAGCAGCACCGGATACTTGACGCGCCGTCTGAACTGCGAGCGAGCGAAGCCGCGAAAAAGCGCTGGCACCTCGCGCAACACGGCAATGCCGTGGATATCCACGCGCGCGCCGAAGCTTTCGTATATCGGACGGATCCAGCCTTCGATCTGCTGCGCGCCCTCGCGGTCGCCGAAAGCGAGGATGCTTGGCTTCTCCTTCGGAAAGCGGTAGGCGACGCGCTTGCCGAATTGGTCCTCGAGTTCGAACTCCGCGGCCCGCTCTTTGTTCATCGCCGCTGCAGACGAGCCGAGCAAAGTAAAAAGCACCAACGCGACGCCGAGAAGGCGCCGGCTCAAGCTGCCCGTTCCCATCGTGAATCCTCTTCGGGTTCGTGCTCCCGGGGCTTATGCCCGAAGAAAGATGCAAAAGTTTCGCTCAGATCAAACAAAAGATTGAAGCTTCAGCGGGCGGTTGTCGTCGTCTCACGGCGCGCAACGAGTTCGCCGAGAAGTGGCGACGAGATGAGAAAGTCCGCCGTCGCGCGGTTGCAAGCCGTTGGCACGTTGTGCAGAACGGCCAGCCTGAGCAGCGCTTTGA
>CAKZOF010000166.1 GCA_937135995.1 uncultured Pyrinomonas sp. | reverse complement strand
GGTTCGATCGGCGTTTTCGCTGGCAAGCCTGTCTTCAAGGGGTTGTACGATTGGATCGGCGTCAACAGCGAATGGATCGTGCGCGGTCGTTATGCCGGGCTATTTCGCGAAACCGAACCGTTCACGCCGGAAGAGCGGGCGAAATTCGAGGAGATTGTGCGCCACTACTACTACAGCGAGTTCGTGCCGAAAGTGGCGCAAGGGCGGCGACGTGAGCCGGAGTACATCGACTCGATCGGACAAGGTCGCGTGTGGGACGGCGCACAGGCCAAAGAGCGCGGGCTGGTCGACGAATTCGGCGGACTCGATCGCGCCATCGAGATCGCCCGCCAGCTCGCCAACATCCCGGCGGACAAGGGCGTGCAACGCGTGGTCAAACCGGCACCACGCTCGATCTTCGACCAACTCTTCGGCGACGACGCGATGGGCGAAGAAGATGCTCGCATGGAAGCCGCGCTCGCGGCGCTGCCGGCTGACGTTCGAAAGACGTTGCAAACGGTTCGACTCTTCGAGCGCGTGCGGCGCGGCGAATTAATGGCGTTGATGCCGTTCGATCTGCGGATCGAGTGAAGACGCGACCAGCGGCGGTTTCCGGCCACAGAAGGCGCGGAAGATGCCCGGCGAGAAGCCGCTGCTGCAACGGGTTGGTCCTAGCTCAGCAAGCGGCATTAGGTCTTCAGCCCGCGACGCAAGTTAGCTGAAAGTTACACGCTTCTTATTCCGGCAGGGCGATTCTTTCCATCCCGTCCATGTACGGGCGCAGCGCTTCGGGGATGACGACCGAGCCATCCTGCTGTTGATAGTTCTCCAAGATGGCGATCCAAGTTCGTCCAACCGCCAGTCCTGAGCCGTTGAGTGTGTGGACGAATTCGGGCTTGGCGCTCGGCGCTCGGCGGAAACGGATCTGCGCGCGGCGCGCCTGAAACGCTTCGCAGTTCGAGCAGGAAGAGATTTCGCGGTAGGCGTTTTGCGACGGTAACCAAACCTCGATGTCGTAGGTTTTGGCCGCCGAAAAACCCATATCGCCTGTGGAGAGCGTCACCACGCGGTAGGGCAACCCGAGCAATTGAAGCACGCGCTCGGCGTCGCGCGTCAGCGATTCGAGTTCATCGTAAGAGGTTTCGGGCAGCGTTAGCTTGACCAGTTCAACCTTTTCGAACTGGTGTTGGCGAATCAACCCGCGCACATCGCGCCCGTAGCTGCCTGCCTCGGAGCGAAAGCAGGGCGTGTAGGCGACGAATTTTTGGGGCAACTCGTCCGCCGCGAGGATCTCTTCGCGGTAGTAGTTTGTCACCGGCACTTCCGCCGTCGGAACAAGATAGAGGTTGCGCTCGTCTGTCAGTTTGAAGAGGTCCGCTTCGAACTTCGGCAGTTGACCCGTGCCAAAGAGCGCCTGTGCGTTGACGATGAAGGGCGGCAGCGTCTCGGTGTAGCCGTGTTCACGCGTGTGTAGATCGAGCATGAAGTTGATGAGCGCGCGTTCGAGCCGCGCGCCAGCACCGTTCAGGATGGCGAAGCGGGCACCAGCGATCTTGGCTGCTCGTTCGAGATCGAGGATGCCGAGGCGCGTTCCCAGTTCGACGTGGTCACGCGGTTCGAAATCAAACGTGCGCGGCGTGCCCCAGCGCCGCACTTCGACGTTGGCCGACGCGTCGAGCCCGAAGGGAACACTCGAATGCGGGATGTTCGGCAAGGTGGCGAGTAGTTCTTGCATGCGGGCTTCGGCTTCGTCGCGCGCTTTTTCCAGTTCCGCGAGGCGCTCTTTGAGTTGTGCGACTGCGGCGCGGCGAGCTTCGGCTTCGTCGCGCCGCCCCGCTTTGATGAGCGCGCCGATCTCGCGGCTCGCGGCGTTTCGTGCGGCATTCAGCCGGTCCGATTCGGCGATGACGTGCCGCCGTTCGGCGTCGAGTTCGGCGAAACGGTCGAGCGCCTCGGTCGGAAAGCCGCGCGCTTCAAGCGCGGCGCGCACGCGCTCTATATTCTCCCGCACGAAGTGAAGATCGAGCATTTGCCGCTCCCGTTGGAGTTGTGATAGAAATTGTCGCCTTTTGAGTCGAAAGAAAAATCCAAGCTACCCGACCGAGCACCGCGTGTCAAGAACACGTCGAGCTTCGGCCCTTCATCGAAAAGCATGGTGAGCAAAGTTCGCAAAGCGGTCTTCCCAGCGGCTGGATTAGGCACGCGCTTCCTGCCCGCGACCAAAGCCTCTCCCAAAGAGATGCTTCCGCTCGTCGATAAGCCGCTCATCCAGTACGTCGTCGAGGAAGCGGTCGCCTCGGGCATCGAATCGATCGTCATCGTCACGGGACGCGGCAAAACGGCCATCGAGGATCATTTCGACATCTCGTTCGAGTTGGAACAGCTCTTGCGTGAACGCGGCAAGGATGATCTGTTGCGCGAAGTGCGCGCCATCTCCGACATGGCGCGCATCAACTACGTGCGCCAGCGCGAAGCGCTCGGATTAGGCCACGCCATCTTGCAAGCGCGCGATTTCGTCGAGAACGAACCGTTCGCCGTCATGCTCGCCGACGACATTGTCGATGCCGAAGTTCCGGCGCTACGCCAGATGCTCGACGTATACGAACGGTTCGAAGCGCCGGTGCTCGGCACGATGCGCGTCGCTGGCGAAGCCATTTCGCGCTTCGGCGTGCTTGATGCTGAAGAGATCGAAGAGGGCGTCTATCGCGTGCGCGACATGGTCGAAAAGCCACCTTTCGACGAAGCGCCGTCGGATCTGGCGATCGTCGGGCGCTACATCCTGACGCCGGACATCTTCGATGAGATCGAGCGGACCACACCGGGAGCAGGCGGCGAGATTCAGATCACCGACGCGATGCGCGCGCTTCTCGAAAAGCGTCCGTTCTACGCCGTGCGCTTCAAGGGGACGCGCCATGATGCAGGCGATAAACTCGGCTTCCTGATCGCCACGGTCGAGTTCGCGCTGAAGCGTCCGGATCTTGCCCCGGAGTTCAAAGCGTACCTGCGTTCGCTCGAATTCGATTGAAAAACCGACGAGGCACCGCGCGTTTTGCGCAAGCGCAGGGTGCGGGGGCCTTTCGAGAAGATGATGACTACCGAAAACCAGCACAGACCGTTCGCCGGAAGAGCGGCCATTGTCACCGGCGCGACGCGCGGCATCGGTCGCGCCATCGCGTTGGAGCTTGCGCGCCGCGGAGCTGATGTCGCCTTCAACTACGCGCGCAGCGCCGAAGCCGCCAAAACTCTGACGTCTGAAATCGAGGCTTTGGGCGCGCGTGCCTTTGCCGCGCAGTGCGATGTGGCACGGACGGAAGCCGTTGCCGACATGGTCAAACAGGTCAAAGAGACGTTCGGGCGCCTCGACTTTCTCGTCAACAACGCCGGCATCACGCGCGATCAGTTGATCCTGCGGATGAAGGAAGAGGATTGGGATGCGGTCATCGACACCAATTTAAAAGGCGCGTGGAACTTCGCGCGCGCCGCGCTGCGCTACATGCTGCGGCAGGAAGAGGGCGGCTCGATCCTCAACATCAGTTCGATCAGCGGGTTGGTCGGCATGGCCGGGCAAACCAACTACTCGGCTTCCAAAGCTGGCATGATCGGCTTGACCAAAGCGCTCGCCAAAGAGGTCGCCAGCCGCCGCATCACGGTCAATGCGCTCGCGCTCGGGTTCGTCGAAACCGACATGACCGAAGCGCTGGCCGCCGAGTATCGAGAGCGGATGCTCGCGCAGATTCCGCTCGGGCGCTTTGCCGAAGCGGGCGAAGTGGCGCGCGTCGCCTGCTTCCTTCTTTCCGAGGATGCCCGTTACATCACGGGCCAAGTCATACAGGTCGATGGCGGACTAGCAATGTAGACCGTCGCAAACCCCTTTCCCAAAAACGATGGCGTTCAAAGTCTCGCGCGCCGACACACTTCGGCGTTGGAGTTGCCATCTCCTCTTGCCACGCGCCAGCGTTCAGAAGAGGAGCCGCAAGCCGTTATGTGTGCCCAAGGGTCGGTCACCGTTTGCTGCGATGGATGTCCGGTCCCCAAGGTACTTTCGCGCGAACCAAGGAAGAAGAGGAGCCCCGTCGAACCGAAGCTCGACGGGGTTTGATCTCGACGTGGCAGGCTCAGGGACAAGGCTGGCGTTTTCCGTTCTGTGGAGGGCGCCCGTTCAAAGAACGCCCTGATCGCTTAGGCAGGAAGTTGCATCGGTGTGACTAAAATGGCCCGCATTCTCGGGCACGAGACCGTCGCTCCGCCGCCGATCGCGCGCGGAGCACGATGTCTTTGTTCATAGAACCATAAAGACGTGGCCTCTATGAACCCCCTCCGTCTGTCGCGCGCGCGCCTAGGCGGAGGTTTCCGCCGTCTCCAGCGGAATTTCCTGTTTCGTCGAGCCGTAG
>CAKZOF010000165.1 GCA_937135995.1 uncultured Pyrinomonas sp. | reverse complement strand
ACGTGCTCGTCTCGTCGGCGGAGTTCCCGCGCCGATTGACGGGTTTGACCGACGAACGCGCGGCACTCATGGAGATCAAAGCGCGCTACGGCTGCGCCGTGGTCGGCATGACGCGCGGCGCGCGCGGCGCGCTGCTCTACCACGAAAGCCTCTTCGTCGAGACCACGGCTCTTCCGGTGCCCGGCGGCTGCCGCGATACGACGGGCGCTGGCGATGCCTTTCACGCTGGTTTTCTCTACGGTCTGTTACAGGGCGAAGAACTCGAAACCTGTTTGAAGATGGGCTGCGCCGTGGCAGCACTCAAATGCCGTTCCTTGGGCGCGCGTGCGGCGCTACCGACGCGCGCGGAACTCGAAGATTATCTTCGAGCCACGGCGTAGAATCCGTGTGCGCCACTGATCGAAGGTCTGCTCGGTCTGGCGAAATCTTCGGCCATCTTCGTCGTGAACGTGCGCAGCAAGACCTTAGGGCGACCGGGAGGCCCGCTCTATTTGGCGAACCTTTCGACAAGCGAAGGGAGGCGCGCCGCTCCCCTCGCTCGGGGCGTCCAGCTCAAACGGTGGTGCGCCGGGCCGCATCGCCCGTCGCCTCCATCTCACGCTTGAAGCGTTGCAGATCCTCTTCCAACTGCTGCTCAGGGTTCTCGCCGAACAGGCGCGCCACCGTCGCGCCAAGCGCGCCGCCCGGCGGCGTGTACTCCAGCGTGACGCGGATTTCGGTCCCGCCATCGGTTCGGCGAAAACTGACGGTGCCGGAATTTTCGACGTCGGCTCCGGGAAGCGAGCGCCAAGAGATCAACTCGTTCGGCCGCTCGTTGGTGATCTCGGCATCCCACTCGACGCTCGTTCCGGCAGGCGCTTTCGCCACCCAGTGTGAGCGCTTGTCGTCTTTGACTTCCACCGACTCGAGGTGGCTCATGACGCGCGGCAAGTTCTCCAAGTTGCGCCAGAAACGATAAACCTCTTCCACGGGACGATTCACCGTGACGCTCTTTTCGACGCGCGCCGACTTCGCGCTCCGTGTTCCGGTGGCCGTGTTGACGCCCATCGCTTCGTAGAGATTGCAGTGGCCAGTGACGCCGCGATAGATGAGCGCGCCGCCAGCCAGCGCCAGCGCGATTCCACTAAACGATCCGCGCGTCAGGCCGTAAAGCGCCAGCGCGCCGCCGCCGATGGTCGAGAGCAGCCGTTCGGTGTCGCCGACGTTTACGCTCAACCGACCGCTTTCCGTTCTCTCCGGCAACAATTCGGGTTTTTGCATGATTTCTTCTCTGTTGCTTGCCATTTTCTCCCTTGCCCCCATTTCGGATTCGAAATCTGCAGCACCGACGGAGCGAACCATCGCTCTCCGGTGTTTTGAAATCGCTCGCCGATGCTCCGCTTTCAACTTAACAGTCAAAACTCATGCCGGGCAGGAGCCGAACCATCGCCCGCCCCGAGCGAAGTCAAAGACGAAGTTGCGTTGAAATCCGCTCCGATGTTAGCGCGGAACTCGCAAGCCTCAAGACAGGATCAGAACGAGATGTCCGCGTCGAAACGTTTGGGGCGTTGTTGTCTGCCCCCGAAAACTTGACGAGGCCCAATCAAACTGGCGTCGAAACACCTTTCAAAAACTCGCCGTGCGCGAAAGACGGCGCTCAGCATTCACTGGTCGAGGTTTGTCCCGCCACGCGACTGATGGTATAAACGTTGCCCGTCTCCGGCGGAGAAGCGAAAGTTGCATAACCCCTGACTCCCGGCCATGCAGAACGGATCGAAGCTTTTCGCCATCATCCTCGGCGTCCTCTCGATCGCGTCGCCCGGCAAAGCGCAACAGCGCGCGGTGTCGCTGCTGTTGATCAACGGCAAAGTCTTCACGGCGGACGCGCGTGGAACCATCGTGCAGGCAGTCGCCATCGACGGCGAGCGAATCGTCGCCGTCGGTAGCACGGCGGAGATCACGCGTCGTTTTCGCGCGGCGCGCACCATCGATCTTCAAGGCAAGTTGGCGACGCCCGGTTTCAACGATGCGCACATACATTTTTTGAGCGGCGGGCTTTCTTTGTTGCGCGTCGATCTGAACGGAGCGCGCACACTCGATGAAGCCAAGCGTCGCATTGCGCGGCGCGTCGCGGAGCTTCCGCCCGGCGCTTGGGTTTTGGGGCGCGGTTGGGATCATACGTTGTGGGGCGGGCGGTGGCCGACGCGGCAAGATCTGGACGAAGTCGCGCCCAACAATCCGGTCCTTCTGCAGCGCGTCGACGGGCACGTCAGTTGGGCCAACACGCTCGCGTTGCGCTGGGCTGGCGTCTCGCGCCAGACGCCTGACCCGCCCGGCGGCGAGATCCTGCGCGATGCGCAAGGCGAACCGACCGGCATCTTGAAAGAGACGGCAGCCGGCTTGGTCGCGCGCATCGTGCCCGAACCTTCTCGTGAAGAGAAGATGCAGGCTCTACGCCGCGCGCTCGAAGAGGCCAAGCGTTACGGCATCACCTCGATCCAAGATAATTCCGGCTACGAGACGACCAAACTCTACCGCGAGCTTTTGCGCCAAGACCAACTCACCGTGCGCGTCGCTGAATGGCAAAACTTCGAAGACTCCGTTTCGGAGCTTCAGCGCCAGCGGGTTGAATTCGCTTCGTTCGGCGACGATCCGCGGCGGTTGAAATTGACGGCGCTCAAAGGTTACGTCGATGGCACGCTCGGCTCGCGCACGGCAGCGATGCTAGCACCGTACGCCGACGACCCGCACAACAGCGGGCTGCCGCGTCGTTCGCCCGAAGAGTTGACGCGCATGGTCGTCGAACGCGCGCGCGCCGGGTTTCAGATCGCGCTGCACGCCATCGGCGACCGCGCCAATCGCATGGCGCTCGAGGCTTTCGAAGCGGCAAGCAAAGTTTCGGCAGGCGAGCAGCGGCGCCTTCGCATTGAACACGCGCAAGTGGTCGCGCCGTCCGATTTCGCGCGCTTCCGCGACCTCGGCGTCATCGCTTCCATGCAACCGTCACATGCGATCTCCGACAAACGTTGGGCGCAAGCGCGCCTTGGCGAGTATCGCGTGCTCGGCGCTTACGCTTGGCACCTGATGCGTTCTTTCAAAGTTCGCGTCCCTTTCGGTACGGATTGGCCTGTCGAACCGATCAACCCGTACCTCGGCCTGTACGCCGCCGTCACGCGCCAGAGCCCTGATGGCGACCCGCCCGGCGGATGGTGGCCGCAAGAGCGATTGAGCATCCAAGAGGCGATTCGCTGTTACACGGCAGAAGCAGCCTACGCTTCCTTTGAGGAGAACGAGAAGGGCGTGATCGGGCCGGGCATGCTCGCCGATTTGGTGGTCCACTCGCGCGATCTTTTGACTATCGAACCAGAAGAGATATTGCGCACCGAAACCGTCATGACGATCTTCGGCGGACGAATCATCTACCAACGCCAGACGGCGGAGCAACCAGCGTCTCGCCGGTGACCGATCGCGCCACGGGCGCGAAAAACGCCAGCCTATTCTTTCGGCACGGTCCGGCGATTTCCGAACGCAACTTTCATTCAGGAGGAACCAGATGTTCAAGCGAAGAGGCGCGCCGGGATTGGTTCAGCTAGCGGCGCTCATCCTCATTCTGGTTGCAGATGCATCGGCTGCGTGGCGGGCGGCAGGCGACGTGGTCGGCGTCGAGCGCCAGCCGAACGGCGTCGTGCTCAATCTTTCGAGCGGCGCGCGGGCGGCCGTTCTTTTCATTTCGCCCGACGTCGTGCGCGTGCGACTGGCACCCAAAGGCGCCTTCGAACCGGACTTCTCCTATGCCGTAGAACCACAGCCACGTGCTGCGGTCGACGTGCAAGTGCGCACGGAAGGCACACAGAGCGCGTTGCAGACGGCGAACATGCGCTTGATCATCCAACATCGCCCCTTTTCGCTTGTTGTCCTCGACGCGCAAGGGCGCACGGTCGTCGAAGATGATGGCACACGCCCGTACGCTTTTGATCCGGAGACGGGAGCCGTTGAGACTTCTAAACGGCGGCCACCGACGGAGCTTTACTACGGTTTCGGCGAGAAACCGCTGCCCATGTCGCGACACGGGCAGACGATGGTGATGTGGAACTACGACACTTACGCCTACGATCGCAACACCGATCCGATTTACAAATCGATCCCTTTCTTCATCGCGCTCCATCAGGGACGCGCCTACGGGATCTTTTTCGACAACACGCACCGCACCTACTTCGACATGGGCAAGACCGACCCGGTGCGTTACACGTTCGGCGCAGCGGGCGGCGAGATGAACTACTACGTCTTCACCGGCGGGCAGGCGCGTTCGCCGCGCAACATCCTGCGCGACTACACGGAGCTTACCGGGCGCACGCCGCTACCGCCCATGTGGGCGCTCGGTTTTCAGCAATCACGCTGGTCCTACTACCCGGAAGCGCGCGTGCGCGACATTGCGCGCACTTTTCGCGAGAAGCGCATCCCGTGCGATGTGATCTATCTCGACATCGATTACATGGATGGCTATCGCGTCTTCACGTGGAACCGCGAGCGTTTCCCCGATCCGACGAAACTAGCCCGCGACTTGCGCCAGCAAGGATTTCGTCTCGTCCTCATCATTGATCCGGGCATCAAGGTTGATGAGAATTACGAAATCTATCGTCAAGGGCGCGCGGGCGGTTACTTTCACCGAGCCGCCGATGGGAGCGAGTTTCACGCGCGCGTCTGGCCCGGCACATGCGCCTTTCCCGATTTCACGGACCCTAAGGCGCGCGCGTGGTTCGGTTCGCTCTACCGCCGACATCTCGATGAAGGTATCGCCGGTTTTTGGAACGACATGAACGAACCGGCGACCTTTTTGCCCGACGATCTGACGGAGCCGCGCATCACACACCATCCGGGCAAAACCTTTCCGCTCGACGTGCGCCACGTTGGCGAGGGCATTTTACCCGACACGCATCGCCGCTACCACAACGTCTATGGGATGCAGATGGCGCGTGCAACCTTTGAAGGAGTGAACCAGTTGCGTCCCGATTTGCGCCCGTTCGTCCTGACGCGCGCCGCATACGCTGGGGTGCAACGATACTCTGCGGTCTGGACCGGTGACAACGTCTCGACATGGGATCATCTGGCGCTCACCATCCCGATGCTCGCCAACCTCGGCGTCTCCGGCGTGCCCTTTGCCGGAGCCGACGTCGGCGGATTCGCCGATTATCCGGTGCCGACCGGCGAGCTTTACGCGCGGTGGTTGCAAGCCGCCGTGTTCACGCCCTTTTTGCGCGCGCATTCGACGGGCAGTCCAACGCGCCATCAAGAGCCCTGGGCCTTCGGTCCAGATTTCGAACGCATCAATCGCGCGACCATCGAACTGCGCTACATCTTTCTGCCATACATTTACTCGGTTTTCCGCGAGCACGAAGAGACGGGCGCGCCCGTGATGCGTCCGCTCTGGTTTGACTACCCGACCGACGTGCGCACATACCTGATCGAAGATCAATTCCTGCTCGGACGCGACATTTTGGTTGCGCCCGTGGTGCGCGAGGGCGAAAGGCAACGACGCGTCTATTTCCCGGCAGGCGAGGTGTGGGTCGATTGGTGGACCGGCACGCGCTACCAAGGGGGGCGCGAAGTCTTGATCGAAGCGCCGCTCGATCGCCTGCCTTTCTTTGTCCGCGCTGGGGCGGCGCTGGCAACGCAAGCGCCGGCACAGAACGCGGATGAAGCCCAACGGACGCCGCTCACGCTGATCGTCGCCGCTGGCAGCGGAGCAAGCAGCATCTATCAGGATCGCGGCGAAGGCTATGCATACAAGCGCGGAGAATTCCGTCGCACCTTGGTGCACGCAGAAGAGGATGCGACGCGCCTGCGCATCACGCTCGCGTCCGACGGGAGCTATCGCGGGCGTGACTTTTCCGCGCTGGAGATAGTCGGGTTGAGCGCTCCGCCGCGCGAAGTGCGCGTCGATGGGCAAAACACGGAACGCACGACGTTCAACGCCCAAAACGGACGGCTGCGCGTCGAGCTTTCGGCGACGACGCGCGAGATCGTCCTGCTTCGTTGATCGGCGGAAGACGCGGCGCCGCTGGTCAAGGGCAGTGGTCGAAAGAGGCTACGGCGCGGGCAAGCACACATGGTAAAATTGATGGTTGTCTAGGGGAGGGGCGAAGATCATGTCGGTTGCCACTGCGCCGCCCGGACCACGCTGTTTGTTGCCGGGGTATCACCTTTTCGCTTTCCGCCGCGACCCATTGCGTTTCCTCACGGAACTGGCGCGCACCTACGGCGATGTCGCGCAATTTTCGGTCGGTCCACAAAGAGTCATTCTCTTCAATCACCCCGAACTCATCAAAGAAGTTCTCGTCACGCGCCACGACTATTTCATGAAAGGGCGCGCATTGCAGCGCGCCAAACTGCTGCTCGGTGAAGGGCTCTTGACCAGCGAAGGCGAGTTCCATCGCCGCCAACGCCGCTTGATCCAACCTGCTTTTCACCGTCAACGAATCGCCGCCTACGCGGACGTAATGGCTGATCGCGCGGCCGAGATGGCGCATCGCTGGCGAGATGGCGAAACGGTGGACATCGCGCGCGAGATGATGCGCTTGACGCTGGCCGTGGTCGGCAAGACGCTCTTCGACGCCGATGTCGAATCGGATGCCGACGATGTCGGGCGCTCGCTCGCGGAGTTGATGGACCTGTTCGAGCTGTTGATGATGCCCTACTCGGAGTTGATCGAACGTTTTCTCATTCCATCGCGGCGCAAATTCGAGCGGGCGCGCGCCAAGCTCGATTCGATCATCTACCGCATCATCGAAGAACGCCGGCGTAGCGGCGAAGATCGCGGTGATCTACTCTCCATGCTGCTGCTGGCGCGCGACACGGACGGCGATCAAGGCGGCATGAACGACGAACAGGTGCGTGATGAAGCAATGACGCTCTTTCTCGCCGGTCATGAAACCACCGCCAACGCGCTCGCTTGGACGTGGTATCTGCTTGCCCAACACCCAGAGGTCGAAGCGCGCTTGCATCGAGAAGTCGATGCTCTGCTCGGCGAGCGGCTTCCGCGCTTTGCCGACGTGCCGAGCCTCGTTTACACCGAAATGGTCTTCGCCGAAGCGATGCGACTCTATCCGCCCGCGTGGGTGATCGGGAGGTTGGCCGCGCGCCCGGTGGAGATCGGCGGCTATCTCGTCCCCGCCGGTTCGCTGGTGCTCGTCAGTCAGTACGTCATGCATCGCGACGCGCGCTACTTCCCCGAGCCGGAACGCTTCGATCCCGAAAGGTGGCGCCCCGAAAACAAACAAGCGCGCCCGCAATACGCTTACTTTCCGTTCGGCGGCGGCCCGCGCCGTTGCATCGGCGAAGCTTTCGCATGGCTAGAAGGGATCATCGTGCTGGCGACTATGGCGCGTCGGTGGCGTATGAGGCTCGTTCCCGGCCAGAAGATCGAACCGCTGCCGCGAATCACCCTGCGCCCCAAGCACGGCATCTTGATGCGCCTCGAGCGGCGAGAACCAACGGCATGAGATCCGCGCGACCCGAAAGCGCTCGTCGCTTGCGCCGACCGAGCGCCACCGTTTTCGCGTCGGAACCGACAATCTCCGTTGGGGATGAACGGCGCGCCGGACCGTTTCCGCCGGGCGCAAAAAAGCGCCGCTTGTCGCGTGGCTCATCACGCTGCTAATCTTTTGCATGCGTTGCTGCCCACGACCTTTTGAAGGGGACGAAACCATGGCGCTGTCAACAGAACTGCTGGAGATCCTCGTCTGTCCGCTGTGCAAAACCAAAGTCGAACTCAAATCGGACGGCAGTGGCTTGAAGTGCACGCAGTGCAAGCGCGTCTATCCGATTCGCGATGACATCCCCGTGATGCTCATCGACGAAGCGCAGATCGAAGAGGGTCCGGAGTCGCCTTCGGGCGAAACGGCCGCCGTGCGCTGAGCGATCCGGTGAAGGAACTGCGCGATCGAACTGAATTGAACGCCGCCCCGACCGCAAGCGCGCGGCCACGACCTCTTGCGCCAGCGCGTTGGGATTGGCGCGAAGTCAAGCGCGTGCTCGTCGTGCGCCTTCGATCCATCGGCGATGCGGTGTTGGCGACGCCATCGCTGCTGGCGCTACGACGATTCCTGCCTGAGGCGGAGATCGATGTGTTGCTCGAAGATTGGGTCGCGCCCGTTCTCGATGGCTTCAGCGAGGTCGATCGCGTGATCGCCGTCGAGCGCACAAGCCTTGCGCGCGCGCGCCTGATCGGCACGTTGCGCGCGGCCCGCTACGATGTGGCCTTCAATCTCCACGGCGGGACGACGGCCACCTTTTTGACCAGAGCTTCCAACGCGCGCCATCGCGTCGGATTCGCAAGTTATCAATACGCGTGGTTGCATAACCACTTGGCGCCGAACCCGGCAAAGCTCTGGCAACAACCGAACACCCATTCGGTCGAGCAACAACTAGCACTGCTCGGCTGGACTGGCGTTCCCGTCAGTGACCGTCCGCGAACGCAACTCGTGGTGACGGCCCGAGCGGACGCGACCATAGCTCGTCGTTTGTCGGCCGAAGGCTTGGATGACGCGCAGCCTTTCGTTCTGATGCATCCGGCGGCCGCTTTCGAATCGAAGACGTGGCCGGCGGAAAGGTTCGCGCGCGTGGCCGATCACCTGCGCGTGCGTGGGCTGCGCACGGTCGCGGTGGCCGCGCCCGACGAAGCCGAGGTCGTGCGCGATATGGCCACGCGCGCGCACGGGCGCATCGTTCAGTTCACCGACCTTTCTCTTCCCGAACTGATCGCGCTGGCCCACCGCGCGTGCCTCTTCGTCGGCAACGATAGTGGCGTCGCGCACATCGCCGCAGCCGTTCGAACGCCCGTGGTCGTCATCTTCGGTTCATCCAACGTCGCGCACTGGCATCCGTGGACCGATCTTCCGTACGAGGTGGTGCGCGAGGAGATGGCTTGCGCGCCGTGTGCCGGTTACGAGTGCGCCGTCTTTCCGCGTCCCGAGTGCATCCGGCGCGTGTCGGTGGAAAACGTCATCGCCGCGGTTGACCGCCTGCTCGGCCAGCAGGTAGCATGACGCGCTACTTGCGCGAATACGCGCAAGTAGCGGCAGCGACTTTCCGGGAACGAAGTATGCACCATCTTTCAAAAGAACGTGCGGCGGAACTTCTGGCGAGCATGCGCGGGCGAGCGGTGATCGTCTTCGGCGACGTGATGCTCGACGAATTCGTCTGGGGCGACGTGACGCGCATTTCACCC
>CAKZOF010000164.1 GCA_937135995.1 uncultured Pyrinomonas sp. | reverse complement strand
AACGGCTGCATCGAGAGGGTGAAGATCGCCGTCGGATCGGGTAGACCGTAAAGATATTCGACGTAAGCCTGCTGTTCGACTGAGAGCAGCGTGACTTCCGAGATGGTTCGCAAGAAGACCGGCACGCTCGATGACAAGCTGTTGCAAAAAAGGTCATGCAGGAGATAAAGCGAGCGCACCTGCTCTTTGGAGAGGCGATCCGGACGACGGAAGTTGTATGGAACGACGCGGTGGCGTTTCTCGGTCGCTGGCTCGGGCCCGGCGCCGAGCAACGCGCTCATCTCTTCTTTGGTGACTATTTCGTTCGACTGCATAACCCTTCAGATGGCGGCGAACACGTCGCGCACTGGATCGAGCATAGCGCGCAGGCGTAGCACGGCTTGCGTGTGGATCTGTGAGACGCGCGATTCCGTTACGCCGAGCACCGTGCCGATCTCTTTCATCGTCAGTTCTTCGAGATAGTAAAGGGCAATGACCTGTCGCTCGCGCAGCGGCAGACGCTCGATCGCGGCGGCCAGTTGTTGCTGCGCTTCCCGTCGTTGATACTCGTCGAGCGGATCGAAAGCCTCTTCGGAACGAACGGCGCGCGATCGCTCGTCTTTGCTTTGAGCATCGGTGATGTTCAACGTGCGCAACTCGGAGAAAAGCTCGTGTAACTCTCCGAGCGAAATGTTCAAGGCGGCAGCGACCTCTTCTTCGGTCGCCGAGCGGCCGCGCTCCTGCTCGATCTCGCGGTAGGCGGCTTCTACCTGCCGCGCCCGTTGCCGCAGCGCGCGCGGTGCCCAATCCATCTCGCGCAGGTGATCGAGCATCGCGCCACGCACGCGCGCTTCGGCGTAGGTCTTAAACAGGACGCCGCGCGACGGGTCGAATTTCTCCGCCGCGTCGAGCAACCCCATGACGCCCGCGCCGATGAGATCATCGGCATGCACCGATGGCGGCAGTTTGGCAGCCAAGCGCTCGGCGATGAATTTGACCTGCGCCAAATGCGATTCGATCAATGCGGTGCGATCGACCTTCATTGCCTCGCATGACTTCGACGCGCAACCCGCGTCGAGGCGCCTCACAGTGGATGATGGCTTTCGCGTGATGGTGACGGTCATGGCAGGCGACTTAACCACCGGCCCTTTCGATGAACGACTGCCAGAAATCGGGCGCGCGGTCGAACAGACAAGCGGCGCGTCGCTGGTCCAGCCGTTTGGCGATCAAACGAAAGGCACGGCTCGAAGGCGATTCGGGAGCGTAATCGACCACGGGAGTTTGCGCGCAAACGGCTTCCACCAACTCCGGATCGTGCGGCACGCCGCCGAGCAATTCGACGCGGTGGCGCAAGAACTGATCCGACGCAGCGCGCAGTTGGCGGTAGATCCTTTCGGCATCGCCGACGCCGACCGTGTCATTGACGACGATCCAGACCGGTTTGTCAGGCGCGTGCTTATTGAGCACCTTGAGCGTGGCATAGGCATCGACCACTGCGGTCGGCTCCGGCGTGGTGACGATGACGACTTCATTGGCCGCGCACAGCAGACCGATGACGTTGCTCGCGATGCCAGCAGGCGTGTCGACAACCATGTAATCGGACCGCGCCTCCATGGCGCGCAACTCCGCCAGCAGACGCGCCACTTGCGCGCGTCCGAGATCGGCCAACTCGTCTAACCCGCTGCCGCCTGGGATCAAACGAACGTTTGGCGCGACTTCGGCCACCACGTCTTCCAACGCGCGCTCGCCCGCCAGCACGTGGCCGAGATGGCAGCGCAGGTTGAGCCCGCAGAGTACGTCGGCGTTGGCCAAGGCGAGATCGGCATCGAGCAGCGTGATTCGCCGACCAAGCGCAGCGAGCGCCAGCGCGAGGTTGACGGCGACGTTGGATTTGCCGACGCCGCCTTTGCCGCCGGTGACGGCGACGGCATAGGCTCCTGTGTGTTGCTGGCTCATCTTTTCGATCCGCTCCTCCGCAAGCCCCTGCGCCCGCAGCGCTGAAAGCAGGCGCAGAGTCGAAGCTTGATCCTTCATTTCGCCTCCCGCGTGAATTCGCCGCGCAGGACGCGCGTGGCGAACGATTCGGCCTGAGCTTGCTCGAGATCTTCGGGAACGCGCTGACCGGCGCACAAATAGGTGAGCGGAAGAGCCGCTTCAGCGGCGATGGTGACGGCGGCGCCAGGGCGCGACGTTTCATCCAGCTTGGTTATCGCCAGTCGGTCGCTGCCGAAGAGAGCGAACTTGCGGGCTGCTGCGAGCGCATCGATCGGATGCATAGTCGCTTGCAACACGAGGCACTTGGTGATCGCGCTGTTGCCGCGCAGGTAATCGGCCAGTTCCATCTGATCGGCCAGATCGTGTGGGCTGCGCCCGATGGTGTCGATGAGGCAAACGGCCTCGGTCGCGTGCCGACAGATCAACGCATCGAGTTCAACCATCGAGCGCGCGACGTGAAATCCCGCGCCGATGATCTCGGCGTAGGTCTTCAGTTGCTCGATGGCTGCGATGCGATAGGTGTCGAGCGTGATCAGCTCCACCCGGCGACGAGCACGCAGCGCGACGCGCGCGGCCAACTTGGCGATGGTCGTCGTTTTGCCGACGCCGGTTGGGCCGATGAAAGCAAGCGTCGGAGTGGAATCGGCGTTCTCGGTGGCGAGCGGATCCGGCGCGAACTGAACCAACGTGCCGAGCGCCCGGACGAGCGCCACGCGCGCGAGCGATCTGGCGTCGGCGCAAGCCTCGGCGAGATTCAGCGCGAGCGCCGTGCGTAGCGCGCGGCGCGCGTGATCTGGGGCGAGACCGGCGGCCGTCAGGTCTAGATAAGCTTCGTAAAATGGCGAGTCGAACAGTTCGGGATCGGCTTCCAGCGCAGCGGTCATTTCTTTGTCGAACGCTGGCGCGGCGGCGGCGTGCGTGGTGAAAGCGCCGAGCGCGAATTTGACTTCGCGCAACTCGGCCCGCAAACGTTCCAGTTCCGCCGTCAACGCAGTACGCGCAAAACCGCTCTGCGCGCGCGCTCCATCGTCGGCACCGAGGCGCTCATCACTCAACGAGTCACGGTCGAGCGTGCACATTGACTTGCGCGCAGTAGGCTCAGCGGCAAGAGCTTCGCCGCCCGGCCCGGAACGTGCATCTGTGCCGAACGGGACGCGTTTCGACGCGGACTTGATTTCGCGACGCGGCGCGACGCGCTCTTCGACCTGCGCGCCGCTCGGCGTGGCGGGGCTATCATCCAACAGCTTCAAGCCCTGACACTCGACGTAGTGCTGTTTCTTCTTATCATCACGCGCGTTTCGCGCCACCGTGCTACTGGCGCAAGGCTCGGCGACGCGCACTTCGATGAGTTCGCGTCCGCCGAATCCGAACCACCTGCCTGCACGCACGCGGCGAGTGTCGAGCACCAGCGCTTCTTCGCCGAGTTCGTTTTTGATCTGTTCAAGCGCCTCGCGCATCGTCGCGGCGCGGTAACATTTGACCTTCATGCTCTTCTTGGTGGAAGCGATCGGCATAGCTTCAACTGATGGTTCCGAGCGAGATGAGTCGGACATCGGGCGCGATCTCGTTGTGCGAGATCACAGCTAAATCTGGCAAGAAGCGTTCCGTAAGTCGTCGCAAGTGTGGGCGCACCAAAGCCGAACAGAGCACCACCGGTTGCTGCAGCACGGCGGCTTGCACGGCAGCCTCGATCTTTTCGAGCAGCATGCGCCCGAAATCCGGGTCGATCACCGCCGTCGGCGCGCCCGCATGCAAGCCGAGGCGTTCGGCGAACTGTCGTTCGAGGTGCGGGTCGAGCGTCAGCACGGCCAGTTCGCCGTTCTCGTTCGCGAGACAGGCGGAGATGGTCCGGGCCAGCGCGGCGCGCGCCGCTTCCGTCAAGGCGTTGACATCGCGCGTCAGGCTTCCGGCGTCGGTGATCGCTTCGAGGATGGTGGCGAGATCGCGAATCGGCACGCGCTCGCGCAGAAGGTTCTGCAACACGCGTTGTACCTCGCCGAGACTCAACACCTTGGGCGTCGCCTCTTCGACCGTCTTGGGGTGTGTTTCGGCCAAGATATCGAGCAACGCGCGCGTCTCTTGTCGGCCAAGGAGTTCGGGCGCGTGCCGTTTGATGATTTCCGATAGGTGCGTGCAAATTACGGTCGTCGGATCGACCACTGTGTAACCGGCAGCGAGCGCGCGTTCGCGGTCGCCTTCGCGCCGGATCCAGACCGCAGGCATCCCGAAGGCGGGATCGGTGGTCGGCACGCCGTCGATCTTTTCGCGAACCACGCCCGGATCGATCGCCAAGAAGCCTTCGGGGAAGACTTCACCGCGCGCCACGCGCACGCCGCGCAAGAGGATGGCATACTCGCGCGGCGAAAGCTGTAGGTTGTCCGTCACATGGACCGGCGGGACGATGATGCCGAGATCGTGCGCGATCTGCCGTCGCACTTCGCGCACGCGCGCAAGGAACTGATCGCCCGAACTGACGAGCGGAATCAGACCGTAGCCGACCTCGAGCGCGAGCGTATCGAGCTTGAGCGCCGTTTCGATCTTCTCGGCCTGCTCTTTGCTCTCGGCAGGCGCTTTATCAAGCGCCTCGGCCTGCGCCGCTTGTTTCTGGACCGACCACTGATGCGATAGATAACCCGCGCTGGCCGTTACGGTGGCCAGAAACAGAAAGGCAAGGTGCGGCATACCGGGCAGCACGCCGAGAAACGCGAGCACGCCCGCCGCGATGAAGAGCGGGCGCGGATTGGCGAGCAACTGCACGGAGACTTCTTCGCCGATGCTCGCGTCGCTTGCAGCGCGCGTGGTGATGATGGCCGCGGCCACCGAAACGAAGAGCGAAGGGACGGCTGCCGCCACGCCATCGCCCACCGTCAAGATCGTGTAGGTGCGCAGCGCATCGCCGAGCGACATGCCATGCTGGACCACGCCGATGCCGAACCCGGCGATGATGTTGACCATCACGATCAAGATCGAAGCGACGGCATCGCGTTGCGTGAAACGCACGGCGCCATCCATCGCGCCGTGAAATTCCGCCGCTTGCGCGATCTCTTGCCGTCGCCGACGCGCCTCGTGTTCGTCGATGATGCCAGCAGACAGATCGGCATCCACAGCCATCTGTTTGCCGGGCATGGCATCGAGCGTGAAGCGCGCTGTCACCTCCGACGAACGGACCGCGCCGTGGTTGACGACGACGAATTGAATCGCCAACAGAATGAGGAAGATGACGACGCCGACGACCATGTTGCCGCCGATGACGAATTCGCCGAACGCCTTGATGACGGTTCCGGCGGCGTATTCGCCCGCTTCGCCGCGCGTCAAGATCAAGCGCGACGTGGCGACGTTGAGCGCCAATCGATAGAGCGTGGTCAGCAACAACAGGTTCGGGAAGGAGGTGAACTTGACTGGTTCGGTCGTGTACATCGCCACCAACAACACGACCACCGACAACATCAAGTTGAAGCTCAACAGCACGTCGAGCAACAACGGCGGGAGCGGGACGAGCAACACCAACAGGATGATGACCGCTCCTAACGGGACGGCGAGATGCGCGTGCCGACTGGCCGAAGAGACAAGGTTGGTAGCAGCAGCGGTGGTCAAGGCGCGATCTTTCCTGTGTGGCGTGGCGTGACGATCAAGGGCGGGGCCTACGTTGGCCCGCGGTGCCGGACGTGCACTCCGGCACGCCGCTTCAGAGAGCAAGCCGAGTGCCGCACCCTCGGATCGCCTTCCGACGCATGCCGGGATTAAAGTCGGTGCCCATTTTTGCCGATAAAAAGACCGAAGCGCTGCGCCGCAGTGAACTCGGCGGTCGCGGCCGACTGCCAAAATGTTGACCATGAGCGTCTGTTTCTTGCCAGTTCTGGGCCAGACTGCTAAATCGAACGCCACTGAAAGGATCGGCCAATGAACGTCTCTGCGACATTCGACATCCACTCGCTGGTCACAACAGAGATCCCGCCGCTTCCGAACGCCGCGATGCAGGTCGCCACGCTCGCGCAGGACGTCAACGCTTCGGCGCGCGCCATCGCCGACGCCATCGGATGCGATCCGGCACTGGCCGCGCGCGTCCTACGTGTGGCCAACTCGCCGCTCTACGCCACCATGCGGCGCATCACGTCGTTGCCCATGGCCGTCAACGCGCTTGGCAACCGCGCCATCTACCAGCTCGTGATCGCCTCGATCACGAGCGAAACCTTCCGTCGCAAGAACCGCTCGCCGTTGGAAAAGGCGCTCTGGGAACATTCGGTAGCAGTTGCCTTGATGGCACGCGAAATCAGCGTCGCACTCGGCATGCGCGGCAGCGAAGAGGCTTTCCTCTGCGGCCTGCTGCACGACATCGGCAAGCTTCTGCTCATACGCTACGATGAACTGCTCTACCGGCAGGTGATGGAAGAGGCGGCCACCGAACAGCTGCTCGCTCGTGAACAAGAGATCTACGGCTACACGCACGCGCAAATCGGCGCGCTCGTTTCTCGCCGGTGGGAGCTTCCCGAAGAGATCGCCTACACGATCTATCACCATCAGAATCCGGGAAGCGTGGACCAGTTCATTTTCATGGCGCGCGTGGTCAACGTCGCCGATGCGATGGCCAACATCGCCGGCATCGGCCTGCGTCCCATGAGCGAGCGCGAGGCGTTCGAGTCCGAATCGACCCGCTCGCTGCGCTTAGATGAAGCGCGACTCACAGCTTTGTGGGAAAAGACGACCGCCTCCATTTCGGAGATGCAAAGCCTGCTCGATTGAACGCTCGACCGCGACGCACGCGTTGCCAGCGCGTGCGCGGACTTCTACCTTAAAGAGGCATAACCTGCCCGATCGGGTGGGCGTCCGCAACGGGGACCAACTCCGGCAACAAGAACGTGGCAGCTTGAGTTGCACGAGTCGACGGTCGAGCGCGCGATGCGTCGCCGATCACAGCTCCAGATCCGGGAAGATCTGTTCGAGCATCTCGATCAGCTTGGCACTGGAGAGTGGTTTGGTCAGGTAACCGTTGGCGCCGAGCTGCATTCCGGCAGCGCGCGTCGCGTCATCGCCGTGAGCCGAAAGGATCAAGATCGGTAGGTTCACATAACGCTGGCGCGCATGCTGGATGAATTCCAAGCCATTCATCTCCGGCATATCGATGTCGGTGAGAACCACATCGACGGGCGACGTTTCGAGCCTTTCGAGCGCAACACGCCCGTTTGGCGCATCGATCACCGATCGACAGCCCATCTGTCGCAGCGTCATCATGATCAACATGCGCATCGTGGCCGAGTCATCGACGACGAGAAAAGATTTTGCGAGTGCCATAAGCGATTCTCCTGCCGCCACTCTCATGTCGGCTTGATGAGGTTGATGAAGCTTTCCATTGAACGGAGTTTTTTGATCGTCTCTCCGTAGAGGCGTGCGCACATGATGGCCGTCGCCATTTGACTAGCGAGCATTTCGAAGAGCATCCGGTCGAGTTCGCTGACGCCCTTTTTATGCTCTTCGAATTCATAGACGACGATCAGCCCGGTGATCGTGCCGTCCTCTAACTTGAGCGGGATCAAGGCCAACGGCGCGTCCGGCTCCCCCTTTTGCACCGAATCGACCGCGCCGCTGGCCAACGCGGCCATCAGTTCATCGTTGAGGTCGAGTTGATGACCTCGAACGCCGCGTCCGCCGACCAACGTCAACCCGCCGCGCTTTTCGTCACGCACGAAAATGGCGAAGACCGAGGCGGCGATCATGTTCCACAAGATCTCTTCCGCGATGCGGATCACCTCGTCGGAGGCGAGCGTCGAGTGCAAGCGATTGGCAGCGACGAAGACGTTCAGCAAAGCCGAATTCTGTTGCGCGAGTTCTTCATAGCGCCGCCGATATTTCTGCATTTCGCTGGCGAGCGTGGCGATGCGCCGTTCCGCCGCGCTTAATTCTCGTCTGAGCTGTTCGTTCTCCTTGCCGAGCTGACTTCCCGATAGGCGCTGATCAGCTTCTGCCCGCTGTCGTTCCAGCAACAGATTTTGCATCCGCAAGCGTTCGTTCTCGCGCATCAACTCCGCTGCTAACTCCTTCATCTGACGGAGCAGATCGCGTATCTCTTCAGTCGGGCGCTGTTCCGGGTCCGTGATAACGCCGCACAGTTCTTCCGTGCGCGCGAAGATGCGCTGTAGCTCCACCATCGGACTCATGCAGTTCATGTGGCTCAACACGCGCGAAACCCCGTTCAATGCGGTGCCGCAGGTTCACCGCCCGAGATTCTTATCGGCAGCGGCGTCGAAAACTTGAGTCGAACGTCAAGAAGCCGACACTTGGCCCACCGTCCGACCGACTGGAGAAGCGGCAGGCGGAACAAAAAGGCAACAAACACGCGCCGTTGGTGGCACACCAGCAGACGGCGGCATACACAGGCACGACGATTGCTTGCGCTGACGGTCGGAGGTCCTGTGCCGATGGAACTTCCCATCGCCGACTCGATTACATCACTCCTCAGAACCTTTCTCGACGTGCAAAGTCGTCGTGCGGAACTCGCGTCGAGCAACATCGCTAATTCGGAAACGCCCGGCTACACGGCCAAGGAACTGGATTTCGCCGCTTTCCTGCGTCACGCGGCGCAGGAGGCGCTCGCGCCGCGCGCAGCGCGAGCGCCCGCCGCAGCGCCGCCTTGTGCGGCCCGGCGGCGGAGAGCCTGAGCTCCACGAGCCGACGGATGCGCCCCGCGCTGCGCAGGCCGGGGAAGGCCGGGTCCTCCGCCGCCGCCGCCTCCATCTCGCGGTCGGCGAGGTCCGACCATGCCTCGATGGCGCCGACCGGCCCGCGCGGGAAGAGCGAGGGCGCGAGCGCCGGATCCCCGCCCGTCGCCGCCACCGCCGCGCGCAGCGAGGCCTCCGTCCAGCCCTCCGCGGCGGCGATCGGCAGGGCCGCGCGGATCGCCGCGTCGCGCTCGGGGCTCCGTTCGATCGGGGTCATCCGGCGGCCTCCTGGAAGCGGGCGAGCTCCTCGACGAAGCCGAGGCGGGAGAGGTCCGGCATGCGCATCGGGTAGAGGATGCCGTCCAGGTGGTCCGCCTCGTGCTGGAAGACGCGTGCCGTGAGGCCCTCGGCTTCGCCCTCCACCTCCCGGCCCTGCAGGTCGAGGGCGCGGAAGCCGACCCGGCGCGCCCGCGGCACCGCGCCGCGAAGCCCGGGGATGGAGAGGCAGCCCTCCCAGGCGCTCTCCCGCTCCTCGCCGAGCGGCTCGATCTCGGGGTTCACCAGGATGAAGGCGCCGG
>CAKZOF010000163.1 GCA_937135995.1 uncultured Pyrinomonas sp. | reverse complement strand
TGGCCGAGCGCCGGACCGATGGGGGGCGCCGGGTTGGCTTTGCCCGCCGGAACTTGCAACTTGATCTGTGCGACAACCTTTTTAGCCATAGGCCTCTCGTGTGAACAACGCTTATTCGTCTTCCGTAAACGTCACTTTCTCAACATCCAAGAAATCCAGTTCGACGGGCGTCGAACGGCCGAAGATGGTGACGATGACTTTGAGCGTCGATTTCTCCTTGTTGACCTCTTCGACTTTGCCCGTGAAGCTGGCGAACGGCCCCGACTTGATGCGCACCGTTTCGCCCACCGAGTAGGTGAACTTGGGTTTCGGCTTCTCCGCTGCCTCCGTTACGTGGTGGACGATCTGATCGACCTCTTCGGGCGTGAGCGGCGTCGGATGCTGCCCACCGACGAAGCCGGTCACTTTGGGCGTCGCCTTGACAAGATGAAAGACCTTGTCGGGGATGTGACCGCGCTCGTCGCACTCGATCTGAACCAGCACATAACCAGGGTAGAACATGCGCGATGATTCGACCCGCTTGTTGCCGCGCATCTCAACCACCGTCTCGGTCGGCACGATCACTTCGGGGACGATCTCTTCCAGTCCCATGTCGCGAATGCGCGCCTTGAGACTCTCGCGCACTTTCTTCTCGTGCCCAGAGTAGGTATGGAGAATGAACCACTGTTTCATAAATTCTCGTCCCCGACCGCCGTGCGAAACGCAGAGCGCTAGCCGCCGAGCAGCCAGTTCACCAATCGCTCCAACTGCGTGATCACGAGCGTGAATAACTGGTCCACCACGAAAAGATAGATGGCGAAAAAGATCACCGTGATCAAGGTGATGATAGTGATGTTTTTGACTTCGTTGGGCGTCGGCCACGTCACCCGGCGCAACTCGGCGCGCACGTCGCGGATGAACTGGCCCGTGCGCTCGAAAAAGCCCAGCTCGTGAACCGACGACGCGCGTTCGCGCCGCGCCGGGCGCCCTTCCGGTCCTTCGCCAAACCGCGCGGCGCGCGGCGTTGCGATGTCAGCTGTGTCCGTTGAACTCACCCGATGGGGCGGCCCCACGGGAGCGACTGGTGGTTCATCCCGCGAGCCTGTGATTTGGTCATCCTTTTTCGCCACCCGACGGATCTCCTTGATGTTCGTTTGCTGCT
>CAKZOF010000162.1 GCA_937135995.1 uncultured Pyrinomonas sp. | reverse complement strand
TGACGGACCGGAGTTCGACGTTGACCGCGCGCAAGTCTTGGCACGAGCGCGTGCTGCGGGCGTCGTCGCCGTGCTCACCGTCGGCACGGGAGACCCTGCGAGCGGTGCGCTGGAGCGGGCCGTCGAACTGGCCGATCGGGAACGAATGGTCTATGCGGCCGTCGGCATTCATCCGCACGATGCGCGTCTGTTCAGCGACGCGGCGGCGGAACGCTTGAAAACTCTGGTCCAGCAACCAAAAGTGGTCGCGTGGGGCGAGATCGGATTGGACTACCACTACGACAACAGCCCACGCCCGCAGCAACAACTCGCTTTCGCTGCGCAGTTGAAGCTGGCGCGTGCAGCGGGAAAACCCGTCATCATCCACTCGCGCGCGGCAGATGAAGATACCATCGCCATCTTGCGCCGCGAGTGGTCGCCCGAGGCGGGCGGCGTGATGCACTGCTTTACGGGCAGCGCATGGGCTGCCGAAGAGGCGTTGGCGTTAGGTCTAATGATCTCTTTTGCCGGTATTCTGACCTTCAAAAAGGCCGACGAACTGCGCGCGATTGCGCGTCGCGTGCCGCTCGATCGCCTGCTCATCGAGACCGATGCGCCCTATCTTGCGCCGGTCCCGTACCGCGGGCGACGCAACGAGCCCGCTTATGTCATCGAGGTCGCACGCGCTTTGGCCGAGATCCACGGCACGACTCCAGAGGAGATCGGGCGGCGCACTGCCGAAAACTTCGCGCGCCTTTTCCGCGTACCGTTGGA
The DNA here is from genome assembly GCA_937135995.1 of uncultured Pyrinomonas sp. Classification (GTDB taxonomy): domain Bacteria; phylum Acidobacteriota; class Blastocatellia; order Pyrinomonadales; family Pyrinomonadaceae; genus Pyrinomonas. Next base: position 4,376 of record CAKZOF010000162.1, on the reverse strand, counting down.
GTCTTGATCGAGCGGCACGCAGCGCGCAGCGAGCGAGAGAGCACATCGAGGTCATGGTTCGATTCCGGCGGGTGCGCACCGTGAGCGCGCGAGACAGAACAGATCTGGCGCGCCGTTCGTTGAAAGACGGTCGGCCCGTCTGTTATGCTGCGCGAAGTTTTCGCATCCTTTTGGTTGCAGTTGAAACCGTATCGAGATTGTTTTGAGAAACGTGCGCGTTAGATTACCGCGCGCGGAAGAACGTGAGAGCAACCCTGCAAATCTGATGTCGAGCAATACGGCCATCATCGATGACGTTCAACTCTCTGCGCGGCGCATCTTCAGCGTGATCGCGCCGGAGCTGGCGTTGGTCGAAGCGGAACTCGAACGACAAGCGCGATCGAGCGTCCAGATCATCGCACACCTGAACGAGTATCTCTGTCAGCGGGAGGCAAGAGGGTTCGCCCGGCGTTGTTGTTGCTTGCGGCGCGCGCCGTTGGCGGCGATGCTGCCCGGCACAGCGTGGTGAGAATGGCTGCAGTGGTCGAGTTCTTGCATACGGCCACGCTCGTGCACGACGACATCATCGACAACGCCGAGACGCGGCGCAATCGCGCTTCGCTCAATCGACGCTTCGGCAATCAGGTTGCTGTCTTGATGGGCGATTGGCTTTACATGTCGGCCTTTGAGACGAGTCTAGCCGAACGGTCACTGCCTATTTTGGACATCTTGACAGCGGTGACGCGCAAGATGGTCGAAGGCGAGTTGATGCAACTGACCTTGCTCGGAAGCGCAGATGTCTCGGAAGCGCAATATTTCGACGTGCTCGAACGCAAGACGGCTTATCTGTTCAGCGCCTGTTGCGAAATAGGCGCGATTTTGGGCGGCGGAACGCCGGAGCAGCAGCAGGCGTTGCGCGATTACGGGATGTACGTCGGCACGGCTTTTCAACTCGTGGACGATCTGCTCGATTTCACCGGCACGGAAGAGATTCTGGGTAAACCAGCCGGACTCGATCTGCTGGAAGGCAAAGTGACGCTGCCGGTCATCTACTTGCTTGAGAGCGCGCCGACGATGCGGCGCAAAGTGCAGGCGGTGATGCGGTCTGAAAGCTACGCCGAAGTTTCGCGCGCCGCGTTGTTGCGCGCGGCGGAAGAATGTGGCGCCTTGGAACGCGCGCGCGCCAAAGCGGCTGAATTCGCCGCGGCAGCCTCTGATGCCGCCGAGAAGCTACCGACTTCAATCTACCGCGAAGCGCTACGCGCCATCCCGAACTACATCCTCGAACGCGATCGCTGATCTTGCTTTTCGCTGGACTTTGAGTAAGCTTAGTCGTGATCGGAGCTGCTCGGTCTTTTCCGGCTCTTGATCCGTAGTTTGAAAATCGACCAGGACGGTCGTCAAAGTCCGCTCGATCTTTCGATCGTGCCGTTTCGGTGGTGGTCTTTCGAGACGATGCCGGACGAGAACCTCTTAACCACTTTGGAGCAAAGCTTGCGCCAAGCGCGGGCGACGCGCGCGCGACTGGCGGCGCGACTGGCCGAACTCGAAGCCGAAGCTGAAAAGGTGCGGACGGAGTTGGCTGAGGTCGACGCGCTCGCCAATCAGACAGAAGCGGCCATGCTGCGCATCCTCTCATCCGTGCTCGGCGCAGGTGGCTCTGCCGGGTCGGTCGCGCCTGCCGTTCCTTCCGACGAGGAGATCGAGGCCGCCTTGCGGCGCGATGAAGCAAAGAACGCGCACGCCGCGCGCCATCAGCCGCCGCCGGTGCGTTCCGACGTCGAACCGAAGAGCACGCGCTTCGCCGACCGGACCATCCCACAAGCGGCAGCGGTGCTCTTGCGCGAGGCCGGCGGGCCGCTCCACGTCAACGAGATCTACAACCGGCTGCTCGAGGGCGGCTTCCAATTCACCGGTCAGCACCCGACGATCAGCATCGCCGTCTCGCTCAACCGCAATCGGCGTTTTCGCAAGGTCGCGCCCGGAACCTTTGATCTGGTGATCCGCGACGTGGCGCAGATGTCCTAGCGCCGCTCTGCCGAACTGGGCGAACTGGTCCGCTTCGCTCACGCCCCTGATCGCAGCGGTTGCAAAAAAACTTCCACCACGACTTGCTTTTTCCGCCCCGATGGTTCATGATTGCGGGCGTTACATTCCTTCTCTCGCGCATCAACGGTGATGCGCCCCGCGTCGCGGCGGCGTCTTTGGATGGTTCGAGAGATGGGCTGAAGTTGAATGGTAGGAGCCTTAATCTTTCGGGCAATCAACAAGACTTCGCTGCCCGCCGTTGCATCGAAGCGCGCTCCAGAGGCTTCTCTTTACGCTCCTCATCGAGGAGAAAGGATAGAATCGTATGTCGATCAGATTGTATGTCGGTAACCTTGCGTTTCAAACCACCAGCGAGGATCTAACGGATTTGTTCGCGCAAGCGGGCACGGTGGAATCAGCGCGCGTCATCGAAGACCGCGAAACGGGGCTTTCACGTGGTTTCGGCTTTGTCGAGATGACCAGTCGCGAGGAAGGCGAACGGGCCATCGAGCAGTTCAATGGCAAGGAACTGGATGGCCGCTACCTGAAGGTGAACGAAGCGCGACCGCGTGAAGAGCGGAGCGACAATCGCCGGAACAGCGGTCGTCCGAACGGCGGCCATCGCCGTCCGTCTCGTTGGTAAGTTTGATATTGGGAAGCGCCCTTCGGGGCGCTTTCGATTATGCGAGCTTTCTGATCCCATCTAGACCGAGGAAAGGACCGTCTGCCGCTGTGCTTTTCAGAGCGCAGCGGCGCGAGAGAACCGAGAATGCAGAATGCAGGAACCTTCGAGAGGCCAGCGCGCGCGCGCGTGGCTGCGAGACGAAGAAGAGCCAAAACGTTGGAGACTTTGCGGCGTGCCGGTCTCAATTGGACCACCGCCATCGCTATGGTCGTCTTTCACGTCGGAGCCGTGATTGCGCTGTTTAACTGGAGTTGGACGGGTTTGCTGGTGATGCTCTTTCTCCTCTGGGTATCCGGTGGGTTGGGCATCGGCGTTGGCTATCACCGATTATTGACGCACCGGGGTTTCAAGACCTCGCGCCCGTTCGAATATTTCCTCGCCTTGTGCGGGACGCTGGCGCTCGAAGGGGGACCGATCAACTGGGTCGCCACGCATCGCATCCATCACGCGCATGCCGATGACGAAGGCGATCCGCATTCGCCGCGCGACGGTCGCTGGTGGTCGCACATCGGCTGGATCCTGGTCGGCACCGCGCAACAGCACCCGGAAGCGACGCTGCGGCGATACGCGCCCGATTTGATGAAAGATCGCGGGCACCGCTTGATCAATCGCTTCTACTTCGTGCCGTTGATCGTCTCGGGCGTGGTCCTCTATGCGCTCGGCGGTTGGGCGTGGGTTCTGTGGGGGGTCTTTCTGCGCGTAACCATCGGCCTGCACGCCACGTGGCTCGTCAATTCGGCGACGCACATGTGGGGAAGTCAACGCTTCCAGACGCGGGATGATTCGCGCAACAACTGGTGGGTCGCGTTACTTACCTTCGGCGAGGGATGGCACAATAACCACCATGCTCATCCGACTTCGGCGCGCCATGGACTGGCGTGGTACGAAGTGGACATCAATTGGTGGACGATCCGCGCGTTGCAAGCTTTGGGTTTGATCCACTCGGTCAAACAAGTGCGCGTCGCGGACGAGCACTGACCTCACGGGCGAAGGGTGGGTTCGTCTGAGAGCGCCGCTTTTAGAGTGCTGAAAACGGCGCTCTCGTTTCATTTACACTCCTCTTTTGACTGTTTGTCTCTGCTGCAAGCGTCTCGCTGCGCCGAACGCCCCGGCTTTCTTTGTGTTCGATGGCGATCCTCCTCGCCCCTCTCTGCGACGAACGAGCGGCGCCCTGCTGCTGCGGTGCGCGATTATACGTCTCGCGCTCCTGCGCTCCGCTGTTTGCGATGGGCGCGTCCGCCGAGATAGAATCACGAGCCGTCCGGCTTCTCGACAAGCTTTCCAACGAAAGACTCTTTCAGCGGATCGAAAGTCCGATGAGTTACAGGCATCTCAGACGGAGGATGTTCGACCATGAAGGTTAAAGTGTGGGTTGCGTGTGCGCTCGCCTTCTCGCTGCTCATTCCAACGCTCGTCCCGGCGCAACGGCGCACGGCCACGCGCCGCGCGCCGGCGAGCGGAGTGCTCCCGCCCATTCGCTACACCGAGTTCAGATTGCCGAACGGATTGCGCGTCATCTTTCACGAAGACCGTTCGACGCCCATCGTCGCCGTCAACATTTGGTATCACGTTGGTTCGAAGAACGAAACGCCGGGCAAGACCGGGTTCGCGCATCTGTTCGAGCACATGATGTTTCAAGGCTCGAAGAACTACGACGACGACTATTTTAAACCGATTCAAGAAG
>CAKZOF010000161.1 GCA_937135995.1 uncultured Pyrinomonas sp. | reverse complement strand
CCGCAAGCGGCGTGGGAGTTCGTCAAGTTCGTCGTCTCCAAGGAGAACGACCGACTCCTTCTGGAGATGACGAATCAACTTCCGATGCGCGCCGATCTTCTCTCGGATCCGATCTTCAGCGACTACTTCGCGCGCCACCCCGGCATGATCGAATTCGCACGACAGGTGCCCGCGGCGCGAAGCGTGGAGCCGGTCGCCGCATTGAAGGAGATCTTCGACGTCATCGCGCAGGAGTTCGAAGAATCGGTGGTCTTCGGACTGAAGGAACCCGAGCGCGCCATCCGCGATGCGGCGCGCAGAAGTCAAATGGTCATCGATGCCGATTGAGGGCAAAGGACAAATGGCGCAGCGACGAGATGAACGCACGGGGTACGCGATGATCTTGCCCTATCTGCTCCACACGCTGCTCTTCCTCGGCTATCCGCTCGCGTTCGCCTTTGTCCTGATCTTCCACCGCTGGAACGTCTACACGCCGATGCGTTGGGTCGGGCTGGCGAACATCGAACTTCTCTTCTCCGACCCGCTCGTCTGGCGCGCGCTGCGCAACACGCTCTACTTTCTCGTCGTCCACATCCCACTGCAACTAGCGCTGGCGCTCGGTTTTGCCTGTTTGCTCAACCAACAGATTCGCGCGCGTGCCTTTTTCCGCGCGAGCTACTTTCTTCCCGTCATCATCTCGGGCGTGGTCGTCACCATCCTCTGGCAGCAGCTCTACGCCGATGAAACGGGTCTCATCAACGTCGCCCTCGATCGGATGGGACTGGCGCGGGTCGGCTGGCTGACCGATCCGCGCGTCGCCATGGCCTCGATCGCGCTGATGGCGACGTGGAAGAACGTTGGGCTATACACCGTTCTTTTCCTCGTCGGTCTTCAATCCATTCCGCGCGAACTGTACGAAGCCGCCGAGATCGATGGCGCCGGCGAGTGGCACAAGTTCTGGCACATCACCATCCCGATGCTCAATCCGACGATCGTGCTGGTGCTCGTTCTTTCGACCATCGGTGGGTTCTCGCTCTTCATCGAGCCTTACGTGATGACCGGCGGCGGACCGGTCAACAGCACGCTTTCGGGCGTCCTCTACCTCTACAAGCAGGCTTTCTTCTTCGGCAAGATGGGTTACGCAGCGACCATCGGCTTCTTCTGGGCCGCCATCATCTTCGTCGTCGTGCTCTTGCAACGGCGATTCGTCGAACGAGAGGTCACATCATGAAAAAGGCGCTCGTCTACATCGCGCTCGTCCTCGGCGTGCTCATCTTTCTCTACCCGTTCGCATGGATGATCGCCGCGACTTTCAAGCCTGAACCGGAGATCGTCGATTTCGCGCTCTGGCCACGCCACCCGACTGGCGAGCATTACCGCTTCGTCTTCGGCAAGATCCCTATCCTGAAAGGCTTCTTGAACAGCCTCGTCGTCTCGCTGACGGTCACCGCCTCGGTGGTCGTTTTTGGTGCCGTCGCGGGCTATGCGCTGTCGCGGTTGCGCTTTCGCGGGCGCGAAGCGATCTTCAATCTTGCGTTGCTGACGATGATGATTCCGTCTCAACTGACGCTCATTCCGCTCTACACGTTGATGGCCAAGCTCGGTTGGGTCAACTCACGCCTGTCGCTCATCGTGCCGGCCATGATGAGCAGCTATGCGACGCTGCTCTTTCGCCAGTTCTTCCTCGCGATCCCGCAGTC
>CAKZOF010000160.1 GCA_937135995.1 uncultured Pyrinomonas sp. | reverse complement strand
TCGCCCTCGCGGGCGAACACCCCGACGCCCTCGGCGGCCAGCGCCGCGGCCACGTCGTCCTGCGTCGAGAGCGGGTTCGAGGCGCACAGCGCGAGGTCGGCGCCGGCGGCGATGGATTCACGAATGATGGGCTCGCCTTTGATGCCATGCCGGCTCAGGTCCACGAGCGCTCCCGACCCGGCATCTTCGTACAAGGGAAGGGCGCGCGCACGCGCAAGCGTCGCCAGTTCAGCAAGCGTCGGGGTTTGCGCGAATCCGACGATGCGGTAGTTCGATTGATGCACGCGCAAGATCAACCGCGTCCGCTCGTTGATGGCCCGTTCGTAGTCGGTCAGGCGCGTGCGGTTGGTGGTTCCGACTTCGATCATGGTGGCGCCCGACTGGGCCATGACGTCGGGAATGCGAAAATCGCCGCCGATTTCGACCAGTTCGCCGCGCGAGATGATCGCTTCGCCGCCGCGCGCCAGCGCCGTCAACACGAGCAGCGTAGCGGCGGCGCAGTTGTTGACCACCAGCGCTGCTTCGGCTCCAGTGATCTCCGCGAGCAGCTTTTCGACACGCGCGCCGCGCCGCCCCCGCGCGCCCGTTTCCATGTCGAACTCAAGGGCACAGTAGCCCGCCGCGCGTTCAACTGCCCTGATCGCGCTAGCACCGAGCGGAGCCCGGCCCAAGTTCGTATGGAGCACGACGCCCGTCGCGTTGATCACGCCTCTTTGCAACGATGAGCGTCGTTCGCGCGCCACACGTTCGCGCAGTCTCGTCGCTGCTTCAGTCAGCAAGGCTTCTTTATCGGCGGAATCGTCCCCGCGCGCGAGCAGTTCATCACGCAGTTCGTCGATGATGTTGCGCGCCAGCGCTGTCAAGCGGTTTGCGCTCAACTCTTCGACTTGGCACGCGCGCCGCAGCGCATCAACGGACGGCAGCGCGCGCAGGATTGATCTAACCTTGCTGCTCTCTTCCATCGCGTTCCACTGATCTTCTATGATCGGAGATCGACGCGCAACGTGCAAGAGGGCATGTGGCAAAGAGCGTTTCGGCCGCTGACCGTTGCTGATTGTGAAACGGCGGATGATGAATGGTTGATACGCGCCGGTGTGCGTTCTCTTGCCGTGAATTGCGGCCTATGAAGCTTGGGCGTGGACCGATGTTGACACGCGCTGCGTGCGCTCTCTAGACTGCTTCGTTGAGCGATTGCCTCGTCGGGAGCGATCGCTCGGAAAGGAGCGCCCGTGAGTTTCGGTCGAAGGGGTAGAACTTCGCCGCCAAAACAGGAGGAACCGCGCCGCGACGCGCGCCCGCCCATCGATGAACAACTCGGACGGCTCGAAGAGGACATCCGGCGGCTCAAGGTCGAGTTCGACATCTTCTTCAATGGCGCTGCCAAGCGTCCGCCCTACGATACCAAGAATCGCGTGGAAACGGCCATCAAACGACTCGGCGATGACCGAACGCTCAGCTTCGCGCAGCGTTACCGCTACAACTCTTTGGTCGCGCGTTACACCGCGTTTCGCGAGTTATGGCGGCGCGCTTTGCAGGAGCGAGAAGAAGCGACTTTGCACCGGCCGAAAAGGTAGGATCAGAAGCGGAGCGCGCCGAAAGCGAGCTTTCGGTCAAATCAAGCCGCAGGGCATCCACCCCGCCCGATGCGACGAAGCGTTCCCGAGACCTACTCACTCAGCGAGGTGAACGCGCGCTGAGTCCTAATGCCTCTACCTGTCCAACGCGACGAGGTGTCTCCGATGGTTTCTTCTCGTCGACCGGGTGATGAAACGGCTTGAAGCGATGCGGACCTGTCTGTAAGGGTGTGCGGGCATCCGCGCTGCACTCGCGGGACGCGCCATTTTTGATGGCGAAGTTGCCAACGGCGCGCGTTGGATTTGCGCTGAATGCGCCGTGTCGGCGAAAAGCGAAAGCGGCGTCTCTTTCTGCTTGAAAGAGACGCCGGGGCGCGTGATCCAGTCTTCTCGCCGGATGCGGAAAACCGGACCCTCTCACAGCTTCACGACGTTCTCCGCCTGCGGCCCTTTGGGTCCTTGAGTCACTTCGAACTCCACCGTTTGACCCTGTTCCAAGGTCTTGAACCCGTCGCCTTGAATCGCGCTGTAGTGCACGAAGATGTCGGAAGAGCCGGGCTGTTCGATGAAGCCATACCCCTTCGCGTTGTTGAACCATTTGACTTTGCCAGTCATTCTCGGCATAGCGGACGATCCTCCTACTGCTTTCCTTTCAAAGATGGTTTGTTTTTGCGGCGCACAAGCGGCGCCGGAAATCCCGACCGCGCGCAGACGTTGGCCGAGCGTGCACCGAACGTCTGCGGTCGGAGACGCACCCAAAGTCATCGTCCATGCGCAGCGTGCGATGCTCGGTCAACAAGCGCACGGACTCC
>CAKZOF010000159.1 GCA_937135995.1 uncultured Pyrinomonas sp. | reverse complement strand
GTCCATGATGCGCGATTTTTCGACGAACTCCATCCCGGCGTCGAAGTCTAGCACAAAGCCGGGGTCGAACAAAACGGTTGGGTCCCGCATCGAACAGCTGGAGAACGGCGCGGCTCGCCTTGCGACGGGCTTCTGCCAGCGCCGAAAATGATCGGACGAATCCCCTCGGGAATGCAGGCGCGGAAGTTGAGAAAGACGCTCGCAAGCTTGCTCGATATCTACGCGCGCCACGGCGATGCCACCGCGTTTGCCGAACGGCGCGGGTTGCGCACGGCGCGTCGTTCCTACCGCTGGGTGGTCGAAACCGCGCGACAGATCGCGCGCGAACTCGAAGCGCGCGGCATCAAACGCGGCGACCGCGTCGTTCTCTGGGCAGCCAATTCCGCCGAGTGGGCGGCCGCCTTCTGGGGCTGTTGTTTGCGCGGCGCGACCGTGGTGCCGCTCGATGTCGGCAGCACCGACGACCTCGCGGCACGGGTCATCGCCCAAACGCAAGCCAAACTTCTCTTGCACGATGGCGTGCAGCGTGCCGAAGAGCGCGCCGTGCCGCTCGCGGCGCTGCTGCAACAAGCAGCGCGCCAACCGACCGATCCGCTTTCGCTCGACCAGAGCGACGCGGACGATCTCGCGGAGATCATCTACACGTCAGGGACCACAGCCGAGCCGCGCGGCGTCTGCCTGACGCATCGCAACCTGCTCGCCAACATCGCACCGATCGAAAGCGAAACGCGAAAGTATCTCAAGTGGGAGCGGCTGGTCCACCCGATCCGCTTTCTCGATCTCGTTCCGTTGAGCCACGTCTTCGGTCAGTTCATGGGGCTCTTCATCCCGCCGCTCATCGGCGGCGGGGTCCACTTTCAGCACTCGCTCAATCCGGCGGAAGTGATCGCCACGACGAAGCGTGAGCGGATCTCGGTGATCGTCGCCGTTCCGCGTTTGCTCGACAGCTTGCGCGAACAGATCGAACGCGAGTGGGCGGCGCGCGCGACGTTTAACGAGAAGCAGCGGTTGCTCGACCGCGCGGCGCACATGTCGGTGATCGGACGGTGGCTCGCTTTTCGCGACGTTCACAAACTCTTCGGCTGGAAGTTCTGGGCCTTCATCGTCGGCGGCGCGACGCTGCGCCCCGAGACGGAGAGCTTCTGGCGACGACTCGGCTTCGCCGTCATTCAAGGTTACGGGATGACCGAGACAGCGGCACTCATCGCGCTCAATCATCCGTTCAGAGCACGAAGCGGCGCCGTGGGGCGCGCGCTGCCCGCGAGCGAGATCAAACTCGCCGAAAACGGCGAGATACTCGTGCGCGGCGAAGCGGTGGCGCGCGGCTACTGGACCGGACGCTTGGAACCCGTCGCCGACGATCAAGGCTGGCTGCACACGGGTGATCTCGGCGAACTCGATGCCGAAGGGAACATCATCTTCAAGGGGCGGCGCAAGGACGTGATCGTCACCGCGGCGGGCATGAACATCTATCCGGAAGATCTGGAAGCGGCGCTGCGCCGCCAACCCGAAGTGCGCGATGCCTGCGTCGTCCGCCTCGAAGAAGATGGACGCGAGGAGCCGCTGGCGGTTCTGCTGCTCGCCGGAGCAGCGGACGACCCGACGAGCGCAGCGGCGCGCGCCGTCGAACGGGCCAACGAACTGCTCGCTCCGCACCAACGCATACGCCGCTGGACCATCTGGCCCGAGCCGGACTTCCCGCGCACGCCGACGCAGAAGATCAAGCGCCGCGAAGTGCTCGCTCGTCTCAGAACGCCAGCGCCCGCCGCTCGCGACTTGAGCGAACTGGTCGCCCAGCTGGCGGGCGCGCCGCAGAGCAGAGCCGTGCCGCCGCAAGCGAAACTGGCAACCGATCTCGGACTCGATTCCTTCGGGCGCATCGAACTGTTGAGCATGATCGAAGACCGGTTTCAAGTTTCGCTCGACGAGCAGATGATCACAGATGAAACGACGGTGGCCGATCTCGAACGGATGATCCAGCGCGATCGTAACACAGCCGCGGCACCGCGCTATCCGTACGCGGATTGGCCGCGGCGCTTTCCGTTCACGTGGCTCCGCGCCCTCTTCTTCTACGCGCTCGTCTGGCCGCTCGTGCGCCTGATGGCGCGACCGCAGATCACCGGACGCCAACGCTTGCGTGAACTTTCAGCCCCGGCGCTGTTCATCGCCAACCACGTCACCATGATCGACCAAGCGTTGATCTTGGTCGCGCTTCCGCCGCGCTTTCGCCACCGCTTAGCCATCGCCATGGACGGCGAACTGCTTCGCGCCTGGCGCTGGCCCGACTGTTCGCTCCCGCTGCTCGCACGTTGGCGACTGCGGGCACAGTATGCGCTGGTCGTCGCTCTCTTCAACGTCTTTCCGCTGCCACAGCGGAGCGGTTTCCGCCGCAGCTTCTCGGTCGCTGGCGAACTGGTCGATCGCGGCTGGAGCTTGCTCGTCTTCCCCGAAGGGCGGCGCACCGAAACCGGAAAGATGGGACCTTTTCGCCAAGGCGTCGGCCTGCTCGCCACGCAACTCGGCCTTCCGGTGGTTCCCATCAAACTCGAGGGACTTTTCGAACTGAAAGAGCAGCGGCGCCGCACGGCTCCGCCCGGACAGATTCGCGTCCTCATCGGCGAACCACTGCGGTTCGCCGCAGACCGGGATCCGGCCGAAGCGACGCGCGAACTAGAAGCAAGCGTCGCGCACCTGACCCCCGCCGCACGGCGAGCTTGACTTTGGTCGCTTCTGTTCGCGTCCGCACGCTTGCCCCCTGCGTATTGACACGAAGCGTCGTTATATTTTACATTTCTTCCGCTATATTGAACGCCGGAGTTGAACAGGGGCCGAGACGATGACCGTTTCGCGGGCCACCGATAGAAGTCGCGTCGAGCCGACGTGGGAGCTGGTTCACAAGCGCAACTCCATCGAGCGGTTGAAGCACGAGAAGTTTCCGCTTGACATCATCGACGAACTGCCTGCGCTGATCGCGCGCGGCTACGAGGCGATTCCCGAAGAGGACATCGTGCGGCTCAACTGGTGGGGCTTGACGCACGACAAGCCGAAGGTGGGGACCTTCATGGTGCGCGTCAAGGTCCCGGGCGGTCGCATCTGGCCCGAGCAACTGATTGCGCTCGGCCGCTTATCGCAACGTTACGGGAAGAACTACGGTGAGCTAACCACGCGCCAAGGGATACAGTTCCACTGGGTGCGGCTCGACGAATTGCCGCGAGTGCTCGAAGAGATCGAAGCCGCCGGGTTGACCACCGTCGGCGGCGAAGGCGACACCGTACGCAACGTGACGAGCTGCCCGGTCGCTGGCGTGGATCGCGCCGAGTTCTTCGACGTGCGTCCTGTCGTCGATGAGGTGGCCCGTTTCTTCTACGGCAACCGCGATTATTCGAACTTGCCGCGCAAACACAAGTACACGATCAGCGCCTGTCCGGCCCAGTGCAACGCGCCCGAGATCCACGACGTCGCGCTTGTCGGCACGCTTCACGAGGGGCAACCGGCTTTCGCCGTGCGCGTCGGCGGCGGCCTCTCTTCGACGCCGCGTCTGGCGCGCGACCTTGGCGTGCTCATTCAGCCGAAAGAGGCCGTCGAGGTGCTGCGCGCCATCACCGACGTGTGGCAACACAATCTTCGTTATCGCGTCAGCCGCGCCAAGGCGCGCATCAAGTTCTTGGTCGATGACTACGGGCCGGAAGGCGTGCGCGCCATGGTCGAAGAGCGGCTCGGGCGCCGGTTGCGCGACGGGCGCGCGCCGCTGCCGGTAGCCGACGCGGACCACATGGGCGTGCACGCCGAGAAACGAGAAGGGTTCGCCTACATGGGCGTGCCGGTTCCCATGGGGTGGGTGAGCGGAGACCAGTTGATCGCTCTCGGCGAAGCGGTGGGCGCGCTCGGCGGCGACGTGCGCTTGACGCGCCTGCAGAACTTGATCGTTACAGGGATTCCGCAAGAGCGGCTGGAGTGGCTGAGCGCGCGGCTGGCGGAAATCGATCTTTCGCCGCGAATCAACCCGATCTACGGGCGCTCCATCGCCTGCACCGATCACCGCTTCTGCAACTACTCGGTGGCCGAGACCAAGGGCAAGCTCCGCGAGATACTGGCCGCCTTGGAGCGGCGTTTCGGCGTCGCGGTGCAGACGCTGCGCATCTTCATGGACGGCTGCCCGCACGCCTGCGCGCACCACTGGGTCGGTGATATAGGTTTGCAAGGGACGACGACCACGCATCCCGTCAAGGGCGTGCGCGTCGAGGCTTATGACGTTTGTTTGCGCGGTGGACTCGGGACCAAAACGGCCATCGGCAAACCGCTGCTGCGCCGCGTGCCGGAAGATCAAATCGCCGCGGTCATCGGGCGTTTGGCGGAGGCGTGGCTCGCCACGAGATCCACGGGTGCTGCCGACTTTCGCGACTTCGTCGATGCACGCACCGATGATGAACTGCGCGCCATCGCCTTGGGGCAGACGAGTGTGGCGGAAGAGCAATCGGCGCGTTCGGTCGTTTGTGTTCCGGGCATGTTCCTCGAGCTGTCCGGCGGAGCCGACAGGATCGAAGTCGATGCGCGCACGGTGGGCGAGGCACTCGCACAACTTCGCCAGCGGTTTCCGTCGCTTGCGGCGCAGATCACCGCGCCCGACGGGAGCCTGCTGCCATCGATCAACCTCTTCATCGGTGAAGAGGACGTACGCGCGCTCGGTGGGCTGGACGCGCCGCTGTGCGCCGGGCAAGAGTTGATCATCCTGCCAGCGCTTTCGGGCGGATAACGTGGGCGAGGAGGTGAAAGATGAGCGAACGCGTCATCTTCGACGATCTGGAGATCGGCGAGATCGCCATGGAATTGGACGATCACGACCCCATCGAGGTGATCGCTTGGGCGTTGCGCACCTTCGGCGACAGAGTGGCCGTGGTCACCGCGTTGCAAGCCGAAGGCATGGCCATTCTCGACATGGCCGTTTCGCTCCGCCCGGATGTGCGCGTCATCACGGTCGACACGGGCCGCCTGCCGTCGGCAACCTACGACTTCATCGACCACGTGCGCGAACGCTACGCGCAGGCCCGCTTCGAAGTCATTCTCCCCGATCATCGCGAAGTGGAACGCCTCGTCCAGCAACACGGCATCAATCTCTTTCGCCGGTCGGTGCCGCTGCGCTTGCTCTGCTGCCAAGTGCGCAAAGTGCGCCCGCTGGTGCGCGCGCTCGGCGGACTCGACGCGTGGATCACGGGACTCAGGCGCGAGCAATGGGCTTCGCGCGCTAACATCCGCAAGGTCGAACTGGACCACGATCACGATGGTATCGTGAAGGTGAACCCGCTAGCCGACT
>CAKZOF010000158.1 GCA_937135995.1 uncultured Pyrinomonas sp. | reverse complement strand
GCTCGGATCGTACGAGTAGAAGGCCCAGTGCGGCTCCCACGTCCGCGTCCGAAGATCACGCCTTAACCACTCGGCGACCGCTTGCGACTCCGCATCTTTGTACTTCGCCGCAATGCGATAGAAGACTTCGTAACCGCTGTTCGGCCTCTCGCGTTGCGTCGCGTTGCGTTCGGCTGCGCCGCGCCCAGCATCGCCGAAATCGAAGACGCTGTGCCCATCGGGTAAAATGGAATGCGCGACGTAGTACTTCAAAGGGAGAAGCTTCGCGCGCCACTGCGGATAGAGGTCTTCTCCAGTCGCGTGCTCCCACGCGTCCAAGTAGCGAATGATCCAGTGAAGGCTGAAGACGAAATAGTGGAAACCTTCGTAGTAGTAGCCGTCCACGCCAAAGGTCGTGAGCACGCGGTCATAGACGGCGCGCGCAAGACGCGCCCATCCTTCCGCCTCCGGCTCTTCGCCCATCAGCGCGAGCGCGGCAATCGCCAGCCCAGTCATCGGGATGAAGGTGTGGTTCTGGCTATAGGAGTAACGCTTGCGCGGCTTGTAACGGAAGTAGTCATACATCAAGCGCGCCTGTCGGGCGAGCTTGGCGCGCACGGCTTCCCTCTCTGGACCGGTCAGGTCGTTGTAAAGAAGATCGTAAGCGAGGGCGACCGCGTAGAGCAGATGAGCTGGCGGCAGATCGACGTTCGGTGTGCGAAAAGTGTATCCCCACGGATCATAGCGAATGACGGTCATGAGCCAGCGCTTAGCGGCATCGAGATAGCGCGGGTCACGCTCGATGGCGTAAGCGAAAGAGACTTCAGCGAGGATGTAAGCGATCTCATACTGCGAAAGATCGCCGGGCTGCTGTTCGACGCCGCTGCGGTCGAGCATGGGCGAACCTGGCGGCGGCGGCTCAAGTTCGAGAGCGCGCACATGCTGCGAAGCTTCCTGCCACAGTTCGCGGTGCGTCGTATGCGCACGCTCGCGCCAAAGGTCGAGTTCGTCCGCCGTGAAGAACAGGCGCGGATGCCTGCCGCGCAGTTCAGGGCGGAGCCCGACAGGACGGCGCAGAAGCTCCTCGAACGTGGGCAAAGGGCGGTCGCGCTGCGAGCCGGGCGCGATCGCGCTCTGGCTCCAGACGATGAGGAGCGCGACGATCATCCTCCCGATCCAGTTAACGTTAACAGAAGATCGCATCGAAAAGCTCACTTTCCGACGGTCGATTCCCTCACCACCAGCTCACAGGCGAAGATGCGCTCCTCGCGTGCCACCGGCTCGCGGCTCTCTATGCGCCGCAAGAGCAACTCCGCCGCCAGACGCCCTTGCTCGCGCGTCGGTTGCCGCACGGTCGTCAACGGCGGCGACGTGTGACTTGCCAGCGGCACATCGTCGTAGCCGACGATCGCTATATCCTGCGGGATGCGTAACCCGGCGCGTTTGATCGCGTTCATCGCGCCGAAAGCGGCGAAATCGTTGCGCGCGAAGACAGCCGTTGGCGGCTCGCGCAACGCGAGAAGCTGCCGCATCCCCTCGTACCCCATCTCCTCCGTGGCGTAACCTGGCTGTTCGGCGCTCGCGCCGCCGCCGGCGATCAACTCCTCTTCGACCGGTAAACCGTGCTCGCGCAAAGCTTCGAGATAGCCC
>CAKZOF010000157.1 GCA_937135995.1 uncultured Pyrinomonas sp. | reverse complement strand
CACATCGCCGGTCTGCCTTACGCGGCGTTCGCCGATCCGAAAGAGTTGATCGGCGCGAAACTCGTCCACCTGCGCCCGACGCCCGAAGATGCGGAAGATTACGTCGCCGTGGAGACGGGCGATGGTCGAAGATTGGCACTGACGCCGACTTGCGCCGCGAATCTGCTCGGGATCATCCCCGAAGGCGCGTTCGCGCGCGGCAACCGCGAGGCGGCGCGATTGGCTTTCAGCCCACTCGCGGCGGCGTTGAGCGCGAGCGAGGAAGAGGTCGCGCGGCGCGTGCTCGAACTCTCCTGCCGGAAAGTCGCACGACAGATCGAAGAGTTGATCGTCGAGTACAAACTCGAACGCGCGACGGTGGAGCTTGTTGGCGGGGGAGGCGGCGCTGCGGCGCTCGTGCCCTTCACAGCGCGCCTGATGAATCTGCCTTTTCGCCTCGCGCGCAAAGCGGAAGTGATCTCGACCATCGGAGTGGCACTGGCGATGGTGCGCGACACGGTCGAAAGGAACATCGTCGATCCGACGCCCGAGGACATCTTGCAAGTGCGCCGCGAGGCGGCGGAAGCGGCCATCAAGGCGGGGGCGCTCCCCGAAACGGTGGAAGTTCAGGTCGAGGTTGACACCCGAAGGAATCTGGTGCGCGCCATCACTTTCGGCACGACCGAATTGAAAAAGAATGATCGCGCGGCGGCGACGCTCGATGTCGAAGCGTGCCGTCTGTCGGCTGCACGTTCGATGCAGGTCCAGCCTTCGCTGGTCCAGCTGGCGGCGCAAACAGACTCCTTTCGCGTCTTCGTCGCCGAACGGCGCGAGCCCGCGCTGTTCGGCTTGTGGCAAAAGAGACGCAAGCTGGTGCGCGTGCTGGATCACACGGGCGTGGTCCGGTTGCAAAGGAGCGATGCGGAAATCATCCGTTCGCGCGTCGGCGCGGTGGCGCGCGATCTCGAAGAGGCGATCGCGCGGTTGACCGATTTCGGCGATGCTGGGCGTTCAATCCCCGATACGCACATTCTTGCGCGCGCGCGTATCATCGACCTTTCAGGCTTGGCCGATGCCGAACAGGTCATCGCGCTGGCGCGCGCAGAGCTTGAAGGTTTCGCCGAAGACGAAGAGTTGGTGATCATCGCCGCGCGGCGCGAACGCTGATCCGTCTCGGACTTTGAAAGATTCGCCGCGCGAAAGAGGCGCGAGATTCAGGCGAACTTGAGTGACGATTGCAGATGAGCTTGGCCGAGAGGGCTATCGAGGAGTTTGGGACGCGCGATGTCCATGAGATGGCGCGGCGCGCGGGCGTGCGCATAGTCTTTGAAAGGTGGCCGCTCGTCAGCGTCGGCGAGTGCGAAACCGGGCTAATTCGCGTAAACCAGACGGCGCTCGAACGCGCGTCGGAAGATGCCGGCTGGTTCTCGCGCGAAGGGCTCGAACGCCTCATCATCGCGCACGAACTCGGTC
>CAKZOF010000156.1 GCA_937135995.1 uncultured Pyrinomonas sp. | reverse complement strand
CGCTGCAGGAGATGTTCCGCCTTTTTGGGCAGCAAGGCGCGCAGAGCGAGCGGGAGTTGATGGCCGCGGGGTTGCCCGTGATCTTCGTCGTCGATGATGAAGGGCGGGCAGTGGCCCACCCGGACGCGAGCCTCGCGCTGGGATCGCGATTGATGAGCGATCTCAAAGTGGTGCAGGACTGGATGGAGATGGGCGCGCAGGTCGAATCGGCGCTGGCGCCCTTCACCGTCGAGCGCGACGGCAAGAGCGTCGCGATGCTCGGCGCCTACGCGACGGCGGAGCTCGGTCCAGACGCGAGATTGGGTGTCATCTCGGTGCAGGATGAATATGCAGCGTTGCAGTCGGTTGCTGCCATGCGCGGGCAGATTTGGGGTATCAGTTTGCTCGGCGCGACCCTTGCGCTCGTCGTTGGCGTGTTGTTTGCCCGACAGTTGACCTTGCCGGTACAGGAGTTGGCCGTCAAGGCGCAGCGCATCGCGAGCGGCGATTTTTCGGATCGGCTTTCGATTCGGAGTCGAACCGAACTCGGCGATCTCGGCAAGTCTTTCAACCAGATGACCGATCAGTTGGAGCGGTTCATCGAGGATTTGCGGCGCGCCGCCGATGAGAATCGCGAGTTGTTCATCGGGACGGTCAAAGCGATGGCGACGGCCATCGACAACAAAGACCCTTACACGCGTGGCCATTCCGAGCGCGTCGCGCGTTTTTCCGTCGCCATCGCGCGCCGACTTGGCCTGTCGGAAGAAGAGGTCGAGAAGATTCGCATCAGCGCGCTGCTTCACGATGTCGGCAAGATCGGCGTCGATGATCGGATTTTGAAGAAGCCCGCGCCGCTCACGGACGAAGAGTTCGAGTTGATGAAGCAGCATCCGCTCAAAGGTTACCGCATCATGTCGCAGATCCCGGCGATGCGCGACTTTTTGCCCGGCATCTACATGCATCACGAGAGGCTCGACGGATTAGGATACCCGCAAGGGTTGAGCGGCGACGAGATCCCACTGCAAGCGCGCATCATCGCGGTGGCCGATTCGTTCGATGCGATGACCACCGAACGACCGTACCAGCGCGCGATGAGCGCCGAAGCGGCGCTCGATCTGATCGAGTCCTTCGTCGGGACGCGCTACGACGGGCAGGTCGTGCAAGCGCTGATCGAAGCCTACCGCGGCGGGCAGATTCGTCCGGTGAGCATACAATCGGTGCGCCGCGCCGAGCCGGTCTCGGCGGAAATACCGCTGGAGCGCCTCTCCGCCTGATTCGGAACGCAAAAAGCCGAAAGCCGTGCTCATCCCGCATCCATTGCCCGATCCGAGACACAAAAGCCGAAAGGGGAGCTTTCACCTCCCTCTTTGATCCTCGCTCCACCCGAGCGTTAAGATGTCGTCGTCGAGCGAGGAGGGAAAGATGCTTTTCTACATCATTCGACACGCCATCGCCGAACCTCTCGGCGAAGCGAATGCTTTCTCCGACGAACGGCGCGCTTTGACGCCCGTTGGGCGCGAGCGCATGCAGCGCATTGCCAAGGGGTTGCGGCGTCTCGCCGTCGAGTTTGACCTCGTGCTGACCAGTCCGCTGGTACGCGCCGTGGAGACAGCGGAGATCCTTGTCGCCGAGATGGGTGCCAGCCGCGACCTGATCAAACAGACGGAGACGCTCGCGCCCGGCGCTTCGTTCGAGCCCCTCTTCGAAGAGATCCGACGCTATCCTGATGTCGAATCGCTCGCCGTGGTCGGGCATCAGCCGGGGCTCGGCGACCTCGTTTCGCTGTTGGTCGTCGGGCAGCCCGGCGCGCTTGCGCTCGAATTGAAGAAAGGCGGCGTTTGTTTGGTCAAGATCGAACGCACGATCCCCTCTTTTCGCGGACGGATGGCGTGGTTGCTCGCGCCGAAACAATTGCGCTTGATCGCCAAAGCTTAACCGTTGCTTGGTTGGCCGAAGGTTTGGCGTCGCCGCCGTTTGCGCTTATAATCTAAAACTTTAAAGTTCGAGATCCGCACACGTCCTAACAACGTCATCATGGGTTTCTTTTGGAAACGTCGGAAGAAAGAAGAGATCATCACGCTAGGTCTCAGCCAGCCGCTGACCGAAGAAGAGCGAGTTTCGGTGGAGAGAGCCGAAACACCGACTGCGGCGGCGGCGCCGGAACAGATCGTTCCCACCGTTGTTGAACCCGTCACGCCCGCTGTTGGTCCAACGCCTGAGGTGGATCGGCAGCGAGATGACTCGGCGTCGCGCGTGCAGAACGACAGCCGTTCGGTGGAGCGTGAACCGGTGCGCTCGTCGGTCTTTTCGACCTCGATCCTCGGTTTGGACAAGAGCATCGAGGAGTTGCAGGCGGAAGAAGCAGCGCTCGAACAGGCTTTTGCCGCGCGCTTTCGCCGCGCCATCTCGGCGACGCGCGAGTCGCTGTCGGAGAAGCTCGACACGGTCTTTCAGGGGCGCAAGCAGATCGATGCCGAACTGCTCGACGATCTCGAAGAAGCGCTCGTCGCCGCCGACATCGGCGTAGCGACGACGCTCGACATACTCGACCGCGTGCGGCGCGGCATCGCGCGCCAACAGATCAATGATCTGGATGCGCTGAAAGCGGCCATCAAGAACGAGTTGCTGACGATCTTGCGCGAGGCGGAAAAGAACGGCGTGGCCTCGGAGTTGGCCGTGCCGGAGAACGTTCGGCCCTACGTGATGATGATCGTCGGCGTGAACGGCGTGGGCAAGACGACGACCATCGGCAAACTGGCCCATCGCATCAAGGCCGAGGGCAACGACGTGCTCATCTGCGCGGCCGATACGTTCCGCGCCGCGGCGACGGACCAACTAGCCGTTTGGGCCGAACGCACGGGCGTCCCGCTCATTCAACAGAAGCAGGGGACGGATCCGGCGGCTGTGCTCTTCGATGCGCTCAAAGCGGCCAAAGCGCGCGGTACCGACGTGCTGATCGTCGATACCGCCGGTCGCCTTCATACAAAGTCGAATTTGATGGCCGAGTTGGAGAAGATGCGACGCGTGGCGGGGCGCGAGGTCGAAGGCGCGCCGCACGAAACGTTGCTCGTCATCGATGCCGTCACGGGGCAGAATGGATTGGAGCAAGCGCGCCAGTTCCTGAAGACGGCGGGCGTGACGGGCGTCGTTTTGACCAAACTCGATGGCACTGCCAAAGGCGGCATCGCCGTCGCCATCGCCAAAGAGTTGAAGTTGCCGATCCGCTATGCGGGCATCGGCGAAAGGGT
This sequence comes from uncultured Pyrinomonas sp., assembly GCA_937135995.1. Classification (GTDB taxonomy): domain Bacteria; phylum Acidobacteriota; class Blastocatellia; order Pyrinomonadales; family Pyrinomonadaceae; genus Pyrinomonas. The sequence goes on along the minus strand of CAKZOF010000156.1, from coordinate 4,307 downwards.
CGATGATCTAGTCGTCTTCGATCCGGAGCAGTACGTCAACAGTCTGTTCGAATAAGCGGTGCACCGGAAGAGAGCACCGAAGTTCAAGCGGGCGAGATGTTCGGGGAGAGCCGTAGCGAGGTTGAAGACCGAGATCGAAAAAGAGAAGCTCAACGCCGAAGAAAGAAGCCTGCTGGATCAGCGCTTCATGCGCCGCGCGCTCGATCTTGCCGCTCGCGGGCGCGGTCTGACCAGTCCCAATCCGCTCGTCGGTTGTGTCATCGTCGATGAGCGCGGCACCGTCGTGGGCGAAGGGTTTCACCTCTACGCGCAGGTCAAACACGCCGAGACGATCGCCCTCGAACAGGCGGGCGCGCGCGCGCGCGGCGCAACTTGCTACGTTTCGCTCGAACCGTGCGCGCACTACGGGCGCACGCCGCCGTGCACCGACGCGCTCATCCGCGCTGGCATCCAGCGCGTGGTCGCCCCGATCGTCGATCCGAATCCGCTGGTTGCCGGGCGTGGGTTTGCGCAACTGCGGGCTGCCGGGATCGAGGTGGAAGTCGGCCTGCTCGCGCGCGAGGCGGAACGCTTGAACGAACACTACCTGCATTACATGCGGACGCGCCGCCCCTTCGTCCATCTGAAGCTCGCCTGCTCGCTCGACGGCAAGATCGCCGCGCGAAGCGGCGACGCGCGTTGGATCACGGGCGAAACAGCGCGCGCGCGTGCGCACGAGTTGCGTCACGTGCACGACGCGATCCTGATCGGCGCGGGCACCGCACTGGCCGATGACCCGTTGTTGACCGATCGGAGCGGATTGGCGCGTCATCGCCCGCTGGTGCGCGTCGTGCTCGATGAAGAGTTACGGCTCGACGCGCGTTCCAAGTTGGCGCAAACGGCACGCGCGGTTCCCGTGATCGTCTTTGCACGCGCCGATGCCGACGCTGCGCGCTGCCGCGCGTTGGAAGAGCTCGGCGTTGAAGTCGTGCTGGGCGACACGGAGCCGCTCGCCGTGCTCGAAGAGTTGGGCCGTCGAAAGTTGCAGAGCGTGCTCATCGAAGGCGGCTCCAACGTCGCCGGACGTTTCCTCGAAGCCAGTCTGGTCAACAAAGCGACCTTTTTCGTCGCGCCGATCATCATCGGTGCGGAAGGCATCCCTGCCGTCGGTAATCTGCGCACGGAGCGCGTGATGGACGCCGTACGCTTGCATGAGGTTGTCATCGAGCGGCATGGAGACGACGTTGAGGTGACGGGCTACTTGGAAAGCCGCTGAGCAGTTGCCCGCCGACTGACGCCTGCTCGGCGCTGCTTTGTGACCGATGATGCGCGCGAAGAGGAGTTTGGGCCAGAATTTCTTGGTGGACCGGCAAACGGTCGCGCGCATCATCGAGGCGGTCAGCCCCGAGCCGACGGAGACCATCATCGAGATCGGGCCGGGAAAAGGCGCTCTGACCGCGCCGTTGGTCGAACGCGCCGGGCGCGTCATTGCCATCGAGTTCGACCGTGATCTCGTGCCCGTTCTCCGCGCGCGCTTCGGCGCGCACGCCAACTTCACGCTTGTCGAGGCCGACGCGCTCGAAGTGGATGTCTGTCAACTCGTCGCTCCGGCGGACAAAACGCGCGTCGTCGCCAACCTTCCGTACAACATCTCGACAGCCATCATCCAGCACCTACTGCGACAACGGCGCTGCATCACCGAAATGATCTTGATGCTGCAGCGCGAGGTCGTCTGGCGCATGTTGGCCCCGCCCGGATCGAGCGAGCGCGGTTACCTTTCCGTGCTCGTCGAGGTCTTCTGCACGGCGGAGAAGCTGTTCGATGTCGCCCCTGGGGCGTTTCGGCCCGTGCCGAAAGTATGGAGTTCGGTTGTGCGCTTGCGCGTCAGGCGCGAGAGCGAAGTAGACTCGCGCGCGGCGGAGACGCTGCTCGCGCTCGCCAGCGCCGGATTCATGCAACGTCGAAAGACCATGCTCAATAACCTTCGTCAAGCGACGGGACGCATCGGCGCGCGCATCGAGGCCGCAGGTGGGGCTGCCGCCCTGCTCGCCGCAGCAGGGATTGATGCGCAGCGTCGCGCCGAATCGCTGGCGCTTGCCGAATGGAGACGACTCGCGCAAGCGCTCGATTCATCAAACTACGGGAGCGCGCAGACTTGAGGGAACACTTCGCGTTCTACTCTTTGTTGTTCTCGATTCATTGGCATCCTCTCCATCGCAGGGGCGCAGTCACGATTCTGGCTGAGCGCGGTTTGAACCCTGCCCGCCCGATCTAAAGAACTTTTGTTGGAAGAGCAAGTGATGAGCTGTGCTGGCAGCGGAACGATTTTCGGATGAAAATCGGGCCATGTTAAAATCGAAAGGTTTTTGCGATTCGCTGAGAAAGCGCAGAATGCATCGGAGGAGGTCATGAAAGAGAAGGGGGATTTGAGGAGGCTCGCTTTGCAACACGAACGGGCCTTGAATACGTTCGTGCGCGAAGCGTGGGGGCAGATTCCTGAGGAGCGCGAAACGAAACTCAAAAGCCTGAAGGCGTGGGGATTCGATCTGTTGACCGGGTTGCGCGACGGTAGAGACTCGATCTTCGTCGCCGAAGCCGGCCAACATAAGGTCGGGGAGACGTACGAGGAAGAAGGCGAACGTTTCGAGGTGCGAAGAGTCATCGAGGACTTGAAGGGGGCGAAGCTGCGGATTCGCGTCGAGTTGGAAGACCGCCGCGGTGTGATCCGCGCCTATCACCGCTCGGCGGAAGGCGACGATACCCTGCTCTTCACGCTGCCAGCAGGCGAACTGCTGCTCGCTTATTTCCGCAAGCGCGGTTTCGGTAAATTGGTCGAAGCTTTCCATTCGAGCGGCCTGACCACGGAGTTCATTCAGTCGCGCGGGCAAGAAGGGCGTGCTTATGCGTTCGATGATCTGCCGGCGAAGTGGCGGCGAGCGCTAAAAGAAGCGCAAAACATGTTGCATGACCGCGTCGGTGTCGGGCGGTTCTCCCTCGTCTATTTCGGGCCGAACAAGGATGGAGATGATCGCTACATCGTGACATGGCTATTGCCGACCATACATCTATTCGACCTCGACGTCGCCGAGCATTTGGAGAAACTTCTTGCGGCGCTGGACTGAGTGGCGATGAGGTCGCAACGGAGCTGAAAATCGAGAAGGCGGGTGGATACTAGGACGTATCTACCCGCCTTCTCGTTCGATCCGGTTAGAACGCCGACTCTTAGAAGCTCGGCGCGCTCGGTGAAGAAGATTTATCCTCTTCAGGTATTTCGGAGACGAGCGCTTCCGTGGTGAGCATCAAGCCCGCAATGGACGCGGCGTTCTGCAGCGCCGTGCGCGTCACCTTGGCCGGATCGATGACGCCAGCCTTGACTAGATCGCCATATTCACCGGTCGCCGCGTTGAAGCCGAAGTTCTCGTTCTTCTCAGCACGCACGCGCTCGACGACGACGGCGCCTTCAAATCCGGCGTTCTGCGCTATTTGACGAAGCGGCTCTTCGAGCGCCCGCCGCACGATCGTCACGCCGATCTGCTCGTCTTCGTCAGCGTTGCCGTTCGACTCGCTCACTTTGAACTTCTCGAGCGCTTTGGCCGCGCGCACCAATGCCACGCCGCCGCCAGGGACGATGCCCTCTTCGACCGCCGCCCGCGTCGCATGCATCGCATCCTCGACGCGCGCCTTCTTCTCCTTCAACTCCGTCTCGGTCGCCGCACCGACCTTGATCACCGCCACGCCGCCGACCAGCTTCGCCAGCCGCTCCTGCAGCTTCTCGCGGTCGTAGTCGGAGGTCGTCTCCTCGATCTGCGTGCGGATCTGACGCACGCGCGCCTCGATCTCCGACTGCTTGCCCGCGCCTTCGACGATGGTCGTATTCTCGCGGTCGACGATGACGCGCTTGGCACGGCCCAAGTCATCAAGCTTGACGTTCTCGAGCTTGATGCCGAGATCCTCGCTCAGAACACGCCCACCGGTCAGGATGGCGATATCTTCGAGCATCGCTTTGCGGCGGTCGCCGAAGCCGGGCGCTTTGACAGCGCAGACCTGAAGCGTGCCGCGGAGCTTGTTGACGACCAGCGTCGCCAGCGCTTCGCCTTCGACGTCCTCGGCGATGATCAACAGGGGCTTACCCATCTTGGCGACCTGTTCGAGCACGGGCAGAAGGTCGCGGAGCGAACTGATCTTCTTTTCGTGAATGAGGATGAGCGGATTTTCGAGCACACACTCCATGCGGTCGGGATCGGTGATGAAGTACGGGCTCAGGTAGCCGCGGTCGAACTGCATGCCCTCGACCACCTCAAGCGAGGTTTCGAGCGTCTTCGACTCTT
>CAKZOF010000155.1 GCA_937135995.1 uncultured Pyrinomonas sp. | reverse complement strand
CACGAAGGCGCGCAGGGGCTGGTGCTGGGACTGCCGCGCGACACCCTGGGACGCCGCACCCCCGAGACCGACCGGGTGCTGGGCTTCGGGCGCGAACTGGAACGGCTGGGGTTTACGGTGCAGTACCGCGACGAGCGCTACAGCACCGCCCGCGCCCGCAGCGCCGGGGCCACCGACCCCGACGAGGGCGCCGCCGTGCTCATCGACCCGAGTTTCAACGGCGATGGCGGGACGGTCTTCGTTTCGGCGGCGAGCGTTCCACAGCCCATCGATACCTCGTCGCCGGCGGCGACTTTGCGTAGCCTTTTCATGGGGCGCGTGCGTCCCTACGACAAGAACGCGCCACCGATCATCCCGCAATTGGTGATGGCCGTGGAGCACTACAACCGTCTGGCGCGCATGATTCAGGCTGGCGAGTCTGTGCGGATGAACGTCAAGCTCGACGTTCAGTTCCACGATCAAGATCTGATGGCTTACAACACGGTGGCTGAAATTCCGGGGAGCGACAAAAGGGAAGAGATCGTCATGCTCGGCGCGCACATGGATTCATGGCACGCCGGAACGGGCGCCACCGACAACGCGGCCGGCGTCGCTGTTTGCATGGAAGCGGTGCGCATTTTGAAAGCGCTGGGGCTGCAACCGCGCCGCACGATTCGCATCGCGCTATGGAGCGGTGAAGAGCAGGGTCTGTTGGGATCGCGCGCCTACGTGGCCCAACACCTCGGCAAGATCGAGGAGTCGGAAGAGAGCAGCTTCATGCGCATGATCTCCGGCACCGGCAGCGCTCAGCCCAAGCTCGTGCCTGGTCCCGAATACGACAAATTCTCGGTCTATTTCAATCTCGACAACGGAACCGGAAGGATACGCGGCGTTTACATGCAGGGGAACGAAGCCGTGCGTCCCATCTTCCGCGAGTGGTTGCTGCCGTTTCGCGAAATGGGCGCGGCGACGTTGACGCTCGCCAACACCGGCGGCACGGATCACCTCTCTTTTGACGCCATCGGACTGCCGGGATTCCAATTCATCCAAGATGAGATCGAGTACGACACGCGCACGCACCATTCCAACATGGACGTGTACGACCGCATTCAGGCCGATGACATGAAACAAGCGGCGACCATCATGGCTGCGTTCATCTACAACGCGGCGATGATGGACCAGAAGATGCCGCGCAAACCGATGCGCTGACGCGCGTGCTGGTCGGGGCGAGCGTTGCTTCGTCCGAAAAAACTAGAGGGCGCGCTCCGAAATTCGCTCTTTCGGAGCGCACCCCCGTCGACCATCACTTGGCCCGGACGAATGACGCCACGAGGGCCGCTGCCCGCGGGGGGCAGCGGCAGGACTATCATCCCACGGTTGCTCGGACGAATGGCAACGGCGCGTGGTGCCGATAGCGACGCCGTTTCATTAGCCTTCACTTGCTCAAACGAATGACCTGCTCGCGGATGTACCGCCGGAGTTTTTCGCGGTTTGCGCGCCGGTAAGCGGCATAATCTTGCGCGATGCCTTCGTCGGCGCGCGCCAGAAGCACATAGGGTTCAAGCAGCCCGGCGCGGTGGAGTTCGAGCAAATTAGCGAGCGACGGGTCAGCGGAGGCGAGTTTGACGCCCGCCGGATCTTTGAGAACGGCTTCGGCCGTTGCGCGAAGCGCCGCCGCCTCTTCGCGCAAACTGTGCCGGTAGGCTTTTTCGTTCGGAAACTCCTTGATGAATTGTCCCTGGGCCCATGTCTGGCGCGTGTCGGCGTAAGCCTTCCAGTACTTCGCTACCTCGCCCGAATTGACCGGCTCGATGCGCGGGTGGCCGAGTTCGACTTTTGCCTTGTCAGCCCACGTGATCAGCGCCGCCCACGTCATGCGCGTGTAAGGTTGTGCGACGATGGCTTCGATGAATTTATCGCGTGCCTCGTCCAGTCTGTTTTGCAGCAATAGTGCGTCGCCCCAGTAGCGGTAAGCCGTCTCGCGGTCAGGATCGATGGCGATGGCGCGCGCAAACCAATCGGCAGCTTTGTCCCATTCCTTCTTCCGATAGTGCATGTCGCCAGCGAAGAGGGCCGCTTCGTAGAGCTTCGGATCGAGTTTGAAAGCGCGCTCGTAGGCGGCCAACGCAGCGTCGATGTCGCCCTTGGCGAAAGCCGTCTCGCCTTCATGCATGGCCGCGTCGGCCTCTTTGTTGTCAGAAAACTTCACGACCGGCTCGCTTCCATCGGGCGGGATGGTCGCGATCAGTTGATCGAGCAGCGGGTTGTCGACGCCGAGTTGTTTGGCCTTCAAGAGCGCCGCACGCGCTTGAGCGCGCTCGCGTTGACGCGTCGCGGGATCGGCGATGGTGCGCGCGTTGAGCAGCTTGGCGAACCCGAAGAAGAATTGCGTCTCGCCATCGTTGGGCCGGGCGAGCGCCAGTTTCTCCAGCACTGGCAACGCTTCGGCGGTGCGGTTGGCGCGAAGCAGTTCGAGCGCGCGCTGTTTCTCCGTCTCGTAGATTCCAGCCGGCTCTTGACCCGAAGGTTGCTTCTCCTGAGCGACGAGCGGAAAAGCGGACGCCAAGCAAAAGATGGCGACGATCGCCCCGCGCGCCAGAATTCGAGCGAACATATGGTAGCTCCTTTCCATCGGAAGGACACGAAGAGCGACCGTTTGATCTTCGGTCCCGCTCGCGCCCGTTTTCGGCTGCCAGCGAGCATAAGTCGCTTTCGGGTGCGGCGTCAAACAGTTGCTCGATCTTTGCCTTCGGCCGCCTGCGCGTAGGGGGCGCGCAGTTCCACAGGAGCCGACTTCTTCTTCAGCCGCAGGTTGAGCATCTCGACGAAGACTGAAAAGCCCATCGCGAAGTAGATGTAGCCTTTCGGGATGTGTAGCTCGAACCCTTCGGCGACTAGCGCGAAGCCGATCAGGAGCAGGAAGCTCAAAGCGAGCATCTTCACCGTCGGATGGCGGTGGACGAAATCGCTTACCGGACCGGAGAAGATCATCATGAAGATGACGGCGATAACGACGGCCGCGACCATGATCACTAGTTGGTTGACCATGCCGACGGCGGTGATCACCGAGTCGAGCGAAAAGACGATGTCGAGTAGGATGATCTGAAAGATGATGCTGGCGAAACTCGCCGCCGCGCGCGCCGTCGCTCCTTCGTGCGCGCCTTCGAGTTTGTCGTGGATCTCGTAAGTGCTCTTGCCGATGAGGAAGAGACCGCCGCCGAGCATGATCAAGTCGCGGCCCGAGAATTCTTGGCCGAAGATTTCAAAGAGCGGGTTGGTCAGGCGGACGATCTGCGACAGCGAAAAGAGCAAGGCGATGCGCGTCAACATCGCGAGCGCAAGCCCGGTGGTGCGTGCCCGCTTTTGTTGCGCCGCCGGGAGTTTGCCGGCGAGTATCGAAATAAAGATGACGTTGTCGATGCCGAGGACGATTTCCAGCGCGGTGAGCGTCAAAAGGCCGACCCAAGCCTGCGGATCAGTCACCCATTCCATGTCGAGCAGCCCCTCTACCTCAACGGACGTTTCGTGAAGAAACGGCCCAAGATCTTACTACGCGCGGCCGCGAAATGAGAAGGCAACGCGCTGCTGCTCCGGTGGAAAAAGTTTCGCCGCCCGCAAGCTCGAAGACGGAGCGACCGGAGCGAGGTGAACGCCTCGCTTCTACGCAGTCGGGCGAAAGACTGTGGGAAAAACCGCCGCAATTTTGTTGGTCACCCGAGACTTCCGGCGTCCCCGCGCTGACATCGCCGGTCGGCACGCCCCCCGTGGTTCAGCCGGAAAGCGGCGTCCCCGCACTCGCCTTGCCGGTCGAGTCGGCTGTGGGAGGCACAAGCCGCGCCGGTTTCGCCGTCGGTCCGGCCCCGTCATTCAACGGTGACTGATTTAGCGAGATTGCGCGGCTGGTCCACGTCGCAGCCGCGACGCACAGCGATGTGGTAGGCGAGCAATTGCAGCGGGACGATCGCCAAGATCGGTGATAACAGGTCGCTCGCCGCCGGAATTTCGATGACGTGATCGGAAACTCTCGCCGACATCTCATCGCCTTCGGTCAAGACGGAGATGACAATCCCTTCGCGCGCTTTGACTTCGACGATGTTCGAGTGCGTCTTCTCGTAACGAAGTTCAGAGGCGCGATTGCCTTCTTCGCGCGTGTTGATGACGACCACCGGCAACCGTTCGTCGATGAGCGCGTTGGGGCCGTGTTTCATCTCGCCCGCCGGGTAACCTTCGGCGTGAATGTAGGAGATCTCCTTGAGCTTGAGCGCGCCTTCGAGCGCGATCGGGAAGTTGATGCCGCGTCCCAAGTAGAGGAAATCGGTTGCGCGGAAGAACTCTTTGGCCAGCTCTTCGACGCGGTCCGTGTCACTCAACAGGTGTTCGATCTTGACGGGAAGCTCGGCCAGTTGCTGAGCGTGATGGCGCGCTTGGTCTGTGTTGATCAAACCGCGCAGTTGACCGAGGTAGAGCGCGAAAAGGTAGAGCGCGACCATCTGCGCTGTGAAAGCCTTGGTCGAAGCGACGCCGATCTCCGGTCCGGCGTGTGTCAGGATCGTGCCGTCGGCCTCGCGCGTGATCATCGAGCCTTGGACGTTGCAGATCGCCAGCACGCGCGCCGCGCGCTCTTTGGCTTCGCGCAGCGCGGCGATGGTGTCTGCCGTCTCGCCCGATTGCGAAATAACGATCAGCAACGTTTGCTCATCGAGCACAGGATTGCGGTAGCGAAACTCCGAGGCGTAGTCGACCTCGACGGGCACGCGGGCCAGTTGCTCGATCATGTACTTGCCCGCCAGCCCCGCATGCCAACTGGTACCGCAGGCGGCGATCATCACGCGATTGAAGCGGCAGAACTCGGCTTCGGTGATGTCCATCGGGTCGAGATAGACGCGCCCCGTGTCGAGCGAGATGCGACCCTGCACGGTATCGCGCACGGCGCGCGGCTGCTCGTAGATCTCTTTGAGCATGAAATGCTTGAAGCCGCCCTTCTCGGCCATGATCGGATCCCACGTGATCCGCTGGTGGACGGGCTGAACAGGATTGCCGTCGAAATCGGTGACGCGCACGGCATCGCGTGTGAGCACAGCGATCTCGCCATCGCCGAGAAAGAAGACGTCGCGCGTGTGTTGCAAAATGGGCGGAATGTCGCTGGCGACGAAATGCTCGCCGTCGCCGAGGCCGATGACGACCGGCGGCCCTTGCCGCACGGCGATGATCGTGTCGGGTTCGTCCGTCGAGATGATCGAAAGGGCGAAGATGCCACGCAGCTCCTTGACGCTTTCGCGGACGGCCTTCTCCAAGTTCTCTGTGCGCCGCAGCTTCTCTTCGATCAAGTGGGCGATCACTTCTGTGTCCGTTTCGGTGACGAAGCGATGATCGTTCCGGCGCAGTTGCTCTTTGAGCTGGAGATAGTTTTCGATGATGCCGTTGTGGACGACGACGACGCGCCCCGTGCAATCGCGGTGTGGGTGCGCGTTCTCCTCGGTCGGTCGCCCGTGCGTGGCCCAGCGCGTGTGGCCGATGCCGTAGGTGCCGTCGATTGGGTGAAGGCGAATCGCCTCTTCGAGATTGCGAAGTTTCCCCTCGGCGCGGCGGATCTTGAGATTGTGGTGCTCGTCCACCACGGCGATGCCTGCCGAATCGTATCCGCGATACTCGAGTTTTCGCAGCCCGTCGAGCAGCACCGGCACGACCTGTTTGTTGCCGACGTATCCGACTATTCCGCACATGATTCGAAGTTCAATCCTCTTTGGTGTGTCGAAAAGGGATCTTCACGCTGAAGATAAAACGCCAAAAGTCGCCAGCTTCCGCGAAAAACAGCGCTGCCGCTTCGCGTCAAGCGTCGCGTCCGACCGCATCGCGTTCGGAAGACGATTGCGCGGCGGGCGCTTCCTCTTCGCTTCTGAGATGCTTTTTGACTGTGGCCGGTACGCCGGCGACCAGCGTGTCGGGCGGCACATCGCGGATCACCACCGACCCAGCGCCGGTGACAGCGCGCGCGCCGACGCGCACCGGCGCGACGAGCATCGTGTCGGATCCGATCTTCACTTCGTCCTCGATGATCGTCTCGTGTTTGCGCACGCCGTCGTAGTTGCAGGTGATGGTGCCGGCGCCGATGTTGGTCCGCTCGCCGATGGTCGCGTCGCCCAAGTAAGCGAGATGCATCGCTTTGGTCTTGCGGCCCAAACGCGATTTCTTCACCTCGACGAAATTGCCGACCGCGGCCCCGGCGGCAAGATGTGCGCCCATGCGCAGGTGGGCAAAGGGGCCGATGGAGCAGCCATCTTCGATCTCCGCTTCGATGATGATCGAATGATCTTTGATGGTCACCTCGTTGCCGATCAGCGAATCGGCGATGCGCGCGCCCGGGTAGATCGTGCAGCCTTCGCCGATGGTGGTTCGCCCTTCGATGTGGACGTTCGGATAGATGATCGTGTCACGGGCGATTTGAACGTCGGGGCCGATGTAGGTGTTCACCGGATCGATGATGGTCACGCCTTCGAGCATCAGGCGGCGCAGCGTTCTCATGCGAAGGAGGCGCTCGAACTCGGCCAGTTCCGCGCGCGTGTTGATGCCGGCCACTTCACGCGCGTCGGCGTGAACGTACACGCTGACATCTTCGCCTTCGGCGCGCAGGATGCTCGGCACGTCGGTCAGATAGTACTCGCCTTGCGCGTTGGTTGGCTGAACCTTTTCCAGCGCGCGAAAGAGCTGGCGCGTCTCGAAACAGTAGATGCCGGCGTTGACCTCTTTGATCTGCCGCTCTTCGGGCGATGCATCCCGCTGCTCGATGATGCGCACGAATCTTCCTTCTTCGTCGCGTACAATGCGCCCGTAGCCGGTCGGATCATCCAAACGGACGGACAGCAGCGTGCAAGCGGCGCCGCGCCCGCGATGCGTGCGGTGCTGATGGATGAGCGCGCCGAGCGTCTCAGGGCGGATCAGTGGAACGTCGCCCGATAAGACCAGCAACGTGGCGTCAGCATTCTCCAGTTCGGCGCGCGCGGCCATCACGGCATCGCCCGTGCCGCGTTGCTCTTTCTGCAAGACGAAGCGAACTTCGTCGCCGAGTTCTCGTCGCACCGTTGCTTCCACCTCTTCGGCCTGGTGCCCGACGACGACGTAGATGTGGCGCGGGCTGAGCGCTGCCGCCGCACGGCAGACGTGCACGATGAGCGGCAGGCCGCCGAGCTTATGCAATACTTTGGCTGTCCGTGAGCGCATGCGCGTGCCGAGTCCTGCGGCTAAGATCAAGACGTCGAGCGGCGCGTGTGCGTCATGCGCGTTCGTTCTTTGCGACGTGTTCTCCATAAGTCCCCAAACCGTTGCGGTGCGCGCTGGTTTGTTCGTAGCAAGCGATGATGACGCGCGCCAGCTTCTCCGGACTGTGGCGCACCTTTTCGCCTTCGTCCAATAGATCTGCGGCGATCACCTCGGTCGCTTCGCCGAGCGCGCCTTTCAGGTCTTGCTCTTCGTCTAAACCGATCTGCCGCGCCCCTTCGGCGGCGTAGCGCTCCGCCTGCTCGGCGCTGATGGGACGGT
>CAKZOF010000154.1 GCA_937135995.1 uncultured Pyrinomonas sp. | reverse complement strand
CACGCGCCCTTCGGAACGCGCGTCGTCGAAAGTATCTTGCAGTTGGTCCGCCGTCACACCGGCGACCGGAATCAAAAGCTTCGCTTCATCGGAAGCGGCACCGGGCACCGCTTCCGGAGCGCTTTCGACGGGCGATGGTTCAACCGTCGGCTCGACCGAGGGCGACAGGGCAGATGTCGGTTCAGGCGAAGGCGTCGTTTGCACGGGCGGCGGCGGAACTTGGATGATGCGCGTCGCGTAAGGCCGGTCGCGGCGAAACCCTCCGCCGAAGAGCGCGATGGCGACGACGGTTCCGACGACGGCGACGAATCCGGCGATGATCAAGGCGCGCGTGCGTTTTCTACTCATGGTCTTTCATGCGCGTTCGCCATTGGGGCCTTGCGCCGCTCGCGATGCGGCATCCGCCGTCTTGAATGGAGAGCTGCGCAGCACGCTCGTCGAAGCACGTAGGCAAAAAGCGGCTTGACGTGTGCAGGCACTTACGGTCGGCGGTGTGCGACGCGAACCGTCGCTCAGCTTACTGCCGACCATCAACCTTTTTCAAGATCGGTGGCGCAGCGATTCGTTTTCTGCTAACTTGATTTTTCGAGGAGGCAAAGAGCGATGTCCGAAATTTTCGATGAACGGCGCAAAGCGCTCGAAGAAGAATACTTTCGCCGCAAAGAGCAAGAAGCGCTCGAAAAACTCCGCGCTAAACTCCGGGACCAAGCAGCCGCGGCGCAGCTCCCGCCGTGTCCGAAATGCGATGGACGCTTGATCGAAACGGAGTTTGAAAACATCAAGATCGATCAGTGCTCACGCTGCGGCGGCGTCTGGCTCGATCCCGGAGAGCTTCAACAGCTGACGGCGCGCGAGCAAGAAGGTTGGTTCGCGCGCTTGTGGCACAGCCTCGCGCCCGAGAGGAATTGAGAACGCGCGGCGGCCAGCGTCGCAACACCGCTCCGCGCCGAAGACATCGCTGTTGGTTGGTGCACTGTGCGCCAACCACGCAACATGTTGCCTGAAGAACTCTCCCCGCTCATGCCGAAAGACGAGCTTCGTGCCGATGTTGCACCGCGTGCTCATCGTTGATGATTCGCCGCTCTACAGGCTGCGACTCGCGCAGATCGTTTCGACGTCGGACCAGTTGCAGTTGGTCGGTCTGGCGAGCGACGGGCGCGAAGCGATTCGCTTGATCGAAGAGCGCCAACCCGATCTCGTCGTGCTCGATCTCGAAATGCCCGAAATAGGTGGCATCAGCGTCCTGCGTTGGGCGATGAAGAACAATCCACTGCCCATCGTCATCTGCAGCGGGCTAGCGACGAGCGAGATCGTTTTTCAGGCGCTTGATCTCGGCGCCGTGGATTTCGTCACCAAGCCGGAGCTGCGCCATGCAATGCGCTCCGAACAGTTCGCGACCAATCTCCGCCTCCGACTGGAAGCGGCGGCGCAAGCGCGCGTGCAACGCGAAACGACGCGTGATGGTCGCTCCATCATCGCCGCTGCAGAACTGGCGCGCCAGCACCCAACGCAGGCATGCGTCATCGGCATCGTCGGCTCGGCAGGTGGCCCAACGGCGATCGCGCGGTTGGTTTGCGCGCTTCCGAGTTCGCTCGTCGCTCCGATCATCATCGCGCTACACATGCCTGCTGGTTTCACGCGCTCGTTTGCCGAGCGGCTGACGCGCCTCGGGCGGTTGGAAGCGCACGAAGCGCGCAACGGCGAACGCATCGCGCCGTCGCGCATCTACGTCGCTCCCGGCGGGTGGCAAACTTCCGTGATCACAGACCGACAAGGCGCTTTGTCGCTCCGCGTGGAACCGGCTTCGGCCGCAGATGCGTTCGCGCCATCGGCCGATCTGTTGTTGACCTCGATGGCTCGCGCTGCTGGCAGCAAGTCGGTCGGCGTCGTGCTCACCGGCATGGGCGAGGACGGAGTGCGCGGCGCACAAGCGATTCGCGACAGCGGCGGCATCGTGCTCGTCGAAGCGAGAGAATCGGCTTTGGTCTGGGGCATGCCACGCGCCGTGGTGGAAGCCGGGCTGGCCTCGGTCGAACTCGATCTGCCATCGATTGCGACGGCGCTTTCGCTTTTGTGCGGGTGAGTGATAACCTTGAACGCGAAGATTCGCGTTGGCCGAAAGCACTGCCCGCCCCCCCACGAATACACCTCGCCGTCGGCGAAAGGCGCTCGCTTTTCGCCCGGCGCGTGAAGTTGCCCGAGCAACCAACAGTGGCAAAGCGTTGTGCCATGAACGATCAAGCCTTCGAAGCGCTGGAATACGATGCGGTGCGTGCGCTCGTCGGCGCACGCGCCGAAACGCCGATGGGGCGAGCGCGCGCC
>CAKZOF010000153.1 GCA_937135995.1 uncultured Pyrinomonas sp. | reverse complement strand
CATCGGCGAGCATGCAGAAGACCGCCAGCGTAGAACTCGTCTATTGCGGTTTCTGCGGGAATCAGATCGCGCCCGAAGATCTCTACTGCATCCACTGCGGGCTACGCCAACCGCAGATCGGACCGCCGCTCAGCCACACCACGGCGCGCCTCATCGTCCTCGGCACGACGGAGCTGGATGCGACCTTCGAACTCAACAAAGAGAGTTATCTTGTCGGGCGCAGCGATCCGCAATCGAACATCTTTCCCGACATCGATCTTTCGCGCTTCGATCCGCGCACCAAAGTCTCGCGCCGTCATGCGCGCATTTGGCGCGAGGGCGACATCTATTTCGTCGAGGACCTCGGCTCATCCAACGGGACTATCATCAACGAGCGCCTGCGACTGGTGCCGCGCCAACCTCGCGTGCTCGAACACGGAGACAAACTGAGACTCGGAGAGACGACGCTCCATTTCATTCTCGGATGATCGCATGAGAACACAGACCGAGCACTCGACCATGCTTCGCGCCGAGCCGCGGCGCCGCCCTCGTCCGGTGCCAACCGGCAAGCAAGCGCCGTTCGCTTTGCGCTGCGGGGCGCTGTTGATCGACTATGCGCTTATCGTCGGGCTGCTCGCCCTCGCAACGCTGATCGCGCAGCTGTTCGGCGGCGGCGCGCGCTTCTTCGGCGACACAGTGGAGACCTTCGGCTACGTGCTGGCAGCGACCGCCACCGTGCTCAATTTCGTCGTCGCGGCCGGTTTGACGGGCCGCACGCTCGGCAAGTGGGCCACCGGCTTGGTGATCCAACGCGTGGATGGCGCACCGCTCGGTTTGTGGCGTGCCACGCTTCGTCACTTCGTCGGTTACCCGCTCTCGCTGCTGCTCTTCGGCAGCGGATTTCTCATCGCCGTGTTTCAATCGCAAGGACGGGCCTTGCACGATCTGATCGCCGGGACCACGGTGCGACTCGTCGCTGTGCGTCCAACGGCGGCTCCTATTCGGAGACGATGACGCGCCATTGTCCACAGTGCAAACGAGCGACCACCAGCGTGGAAGCGCGTTTCTGCCGCTACTGCGGCGCGCGCCTTGCCCCGGTGTCGGATGCAGCGACCAACCCGTTCTTCGACGCGTCGCCCTCAAACCAAGAAGAGGTGCGTACTGGACTGGAGACGACGCGCATAGGGCCGGGCGAAATCGACCAACTCTTCCGACCGACGCCGGATGAAGAAGCGACGAT
>CAKZOF010000152.1 GCA_937135995.1 uncultured Pyrinomonas sp. | reverse complement strand
GAACAGGACGCGAATCCACCTTCAAACGACGTTCCCTTTTCGATCAGTATGCGCGCAACTGATCGAGGTAAGCTTGAAAGTTGCGTTTCATCTCGGCGAGGCTATCGCCGCCGAATTTTTCGCGCATCGCGACGGCGAGCACGGCAGCCATCATCGCTTCGCCGATCACGCCGGCAGCCGGAACGGCCGTCGTATCAGAACGCTCGTAAGCAGCCGCGCTCTCTTCCTTGGTTTCGATGTCGACCGAACGCAAAGGACGCCGGAGCGTCGAGATCGGTTTCAAGTAGCCGCGCACACGAAGCTCTTCGCCGTTGGTGATGCCGCCTTCCAAGCCGCCTGCGCGATTGGTCCGGTGAAAGAAACGCTTCGCTTCGGCATCGTAGGCGATCTCGTCGTGTACTTGTGAACCGGGCAGCGACGCGGCACGCACTCCTGATCCAATCTCGACCGCTTTCACCGCCGGAATCGACATGAAGGCTTGCGCCAGACGCCCATCGAGCTTCTCACGCCAAGAGACGTGCGAACCCAAACCGACGACGACGCCGCGTCCAACGACTTCGAAGATCCCGCCCAAAGTATCGCCGTCGCGCCGTGCTTCGTCGACGCGCGCGATCATCCTTTTCTCCGCTTCCGCATCGCCGCAACGCAAAGGTGCATCGTCCGGAATGGCGGCGATGCTGGCCCAGTCGAGTTCGAGCGGTTCAGATGGAATACCGCCGAGCTGGACGACGTGACTGCGGATTTCGACGCCGAACTCGACGAGCAACTGTTTGGCGATGGCACCGCAAGCGACCCGCGCGGCCGACTCGCGCGCCGAAGCCCGTTCCAATATGTCGCGCAGATCGCGCGCACCATACTTCAACCCGCCAGCCAAATCGGCGTGACCGGGACGCGGGCGCTTGAGTTGGCGCGCGTCTTCGGGCGGCAGGTCGCGCGGCTCGATGGCCATCACCTCTTGCCAATTGGGCCAGTCGCGGTTTTCGATCATCAGGGCGATGGGTGAACCGAGCGCGCGCCCGTGACGTATGCCGCTTAAAATCTGAACGCGATCGCGCTCGATGCGCATCCTTCCGCCGCGCCCGTAGCCCCACTGCCTGCGCTCCAGATCTCGATCGATCGCTTCAACGCTGATGGGCACTCCAGCGGGCACACCTTCGACGATGGCGACGAGCGCGCGCCCGTGCGATTCTCCGGCGGTGGTGAAACGAAACATTGATCGTTCGCTCTTCGGGTCAAAACTTTCCGAAGCCTATGCTCTCCTGCACGCTCTCTTTCAATCTAAACTGGAACTTCGGCGCTCACTGAAACAGGTATGCATCGCGCATTTGCACTTTCCTGCGGCCATTCTGGCCGTCAACCTCCTTGCGCAAAGCGCAATGAAAAAGCACTGCTCACCTTCTCGTGTCCTCCTGCGGTCTATCAAGTCAATTGCAACTGCCGTTCGCGCAGGTATTTTATCTTATCGCGCAACTCCGCGGCGCGCTCGAATTCCAGCGTGCGCGCTGCTTCGCGCATCTCTTTCTCCAACTGCTTGATCGTCTCGTCGAGACGGTCGGGCGAATACTCCTCGAAGGCGTCGAGGTCGAGCGGCACTTTGAAGTAATCGGCTTCGTAAGCAGTCACCAGCGTCGCTTCGATCGGTTTGACGATCGTTTGGGGCGTAATGCCGTGTTCGCGATTGTAGGCCTCTTGAATGGCGCGACGGCGGCGCGTCTCCTCGATCGCGCGGCGCATCGAATCGGTCACCGTGTCGGCATAGAGGATCACCTTGCCGTTGACGTTGCGCGCGGCGCGGCCGATGGTCTGAATGAGCGAAGATTCCGACCGCAGGAAACCTTCTTTGTCAGCGTCGAGGATGGCGACGAGCGAGACTTCCGGCAGATCCAACCCTTCACGCAACAGGTTGATGCCGACCAGCACATCGAATTCGCCGCGCCTCAAGTCGCGAAGGATGCGCACGCGCTCGAGCGTTTCGATATCGGAATGAAGGTAGCGGACGCGCACGCCGACTTCCGTGAAATATTCAGTCAAGTCCTCGGCCATCTTCTTGGTCAAGGTCGTCACCAGCACGCGCTCGCGCCGCTCAGCGCGCACGCGACATTCGTGCAACAGGTCGTCTATCTGACCGCGCACGGGGCGGACTTCCACTTCGGGATCCATCAATCCGGTCGGACGGATGATCTGCTCGACGACTTCGCCTCCGGTTTTGGTAAGCTCGTATGGTCCGGGAGTGGCCGAAACGTAGATCGTCTGTCCGATGCGCGCTTCGAACTCCTCGAAGTTGAGCGGGCGGTTATCGAGCGCGCTCGGCAAGCGGAAGCCATATTCAACGAGCGTCCGTTTGCGCGTCTGATCGCCGTGATACATGCCGCGGAGCTGCGGGATCGTCTGGTGCGATTCGTCGATGATGACGACCGTATCGCGCGGCAAGTAGTCGAGCAACGTCGGCGGCGGCTCGCCCGGGCGTCGGCCCGTCAGGTGGCGCGAGTAGTTCTCGATCCCACGACAGAAGCCCATCTCCTTGATCATCTCGAGGTCGTACATCGTCCGTTGATGGAGCCTCTGGGCTTCGACGAGCTTGCCTTCGGCGATCAACTGCGCCTCCCACCATTCGAGCTCTTCGCGGATGGAGCGGATCGCGCGCCGAATCGTCTGCTTCGACATCACGTAGTGCGTGCGCGGATAGATCGGAACGCGCCCATCGTGCCGGTGAATCACTTCGCCGAGCAACGGATCGATCGTTGACACGGCGTCTATCTCGTCGCCCCAGAACTCAACGCGATAAGCTCGATCCTGATAGCTTGGATAGATTTCGA
The DNA here is from genome assembly GCA_937135995.1 of uncultured Pyrinomonas sp. GTDB lineage: Bacteria > Acidobacteriota > Blastocatellia > Pyrinomonadales > Pyrinomonadaceae > Pyrinomonas. The sequence goes on along the minus strand of CAKZOF010000152.1, from coordinate 9,167 downwards.
CCGTATCGCCACGCACGCGAAACGTGCCGCGTCCGAATTCGATGTCCGAGCGTTCGTACTGTAGCTCGACGAGCTTGCGCAGGAGTTCATCGCGTTCCATGCGCTGGCCCGGTTCGACGAAGATCAGCATGCCGTAGTAAGCATCCGGATCGCCTAGACCATAAATGCACGAGACGCTCGCAACGACGACGACGTCCCGTCGTTCGAACAGCGCGCGCGTCGCCGATAGCCGCAACCGGTCTATCTCCTCGTTGATCGTCGCCTCCTTTTCGATGTAGGTGTCGGTCGCCGGAACGTAAGCCTCTGGTTGATAGTAGTCATAGTAAGAGACGAAATACTCGACGGCGTTTTCAGGGAAGAAGTTCTTAAACTCTTGATAAAGTTGCGCGGCAAGCGTCTTGTTGTGCGCGATGACGAGCGCCGGGCGTTGCACGCGCTCGATAACCGACGCGACGGTGAAAGTTTTTCCTGTTCCCGTCGCGCCCAGCAAAACTTGATCCTTGACGCCTTCGTTGAGACCGCGCACGAGCGCTTCGATGGCTTGCGGCTGATCGCCTTGCGGGCGGAAATCGGAGCGAAGTTTGAACGGCATAAGCCCTTGACCCGATCTTCGGAAACGATCGAATCTGTGATTATACCATCAAACCGAACGTGCATGCAGCGACGAACCGACCGACAAGGGTTTGTCGTTGGAATGGGGAGATCGTCGAAAGATGGAACGCGCTCAGCAATGATTGAAAAAGCTGGATTTTCAAGACCTATCTGGAGATCGTCGAAAGATGGAACGTCTGAAGATCGTCGAAAGATGGAACGCGCTCAGCTCATCCCAAACGTCCCGCTGCGCCGCGTCCTCAACCCGCTGCCGAGCGCACGCGCGCGCTGCTCTGTTGATAGATCGCCTCCATCACCGCCAAGCGCACGTCCGCCGGGAGCGAAGCTTGCGCGGCGAGATCCCGCAAGCGCGGGAGCACGTCCGGATGATCGCATAGCGAGAGCAAGCGCACGATGGCGAGCCTGACTTCGTTGCTCTCGTCTTCGCGAACGGCGCGAAGAAGCGGCGCAAGCACGCCTGTCTTCGCCATGACGAAGAGCAGCGCAAAGGCTTCGGGCGCTTCCCTCTCGCTCGTCAACTGCGCGAGCGCTTCGTCCGCCAGCCCCGACAACGCGATCGCTTCACCGATGCGCGCGCGCCGTTCAGCATCCGCCTCGCGCACGGCGCGGGCGAACAATTCAGCTCGGCTCGTCCGCCGCTCTTCGGCAAGCCGTGCGAGGGCGAGCGCAGCGTCGGCGCACCTCTCTGGCGAGGTGTCGTCGAAAGCGGCGCACAAAGTTCGATAGGCCGCTTCTTGTTCGTCGATAACGTGGTGAAAGCTCGCTTCGTCGGACGCGGGAGACGCTTCTTCAACCCGTTGCGCAGCGACGCCCTCACCCCGTGGCGCTTCGGAAACGGCAGTCTCCGCTTGAAGCGGGCCGATTCGTGGTTCGTCGGAGACGAGACGATGCGCCGCCGTTTTTTCTCCGGCGTCTTCTACTGTCTCCGGAGCGATCCAGTGCGGCACGTTTGCCGTCTCGTTTTCGACCGCCGCGCTCTCCGCGATCCTGATCGGCGGTTCGGACGGCGCTTCACCTTCGACCAGCCTCCTTTTTCGCCTAGCGCGTAGCGCCCGCCAAGCGAGGACGAGGATGACGAGCGCCGTCGCCAAAACGATCAACAGCCGAAGCGTCGGAGCACGGTTGACGTGCCGGTTGGATGCGCGAACGTCGGGAGAAGCCGCCGGTTCGGCAGGCGCACTCGAACTATTCGCGCTCCCAAGCAACTCGCCTAGTCCGGCCGCAGCTTCGCTCGGCGCAGCGGACGCAGAAGGAGTCTCTCGCAACGTCGCTTCCGCCTCTTGTGCGAGGGAAGTGAGCAACCGTTCGTTGGACGGACGTGACGGCGTGGTTCTTTCTTGGTTCGCTCTTTCGTTGCGAGCAACAGACACGCCGGAGAGAACGATTTCGAGCCGGTTGAAACGCTGATTGACGCGAGCGGCCCCATCGGGCGGGAGACGAAACGAAAACACGACATCTTCGCCGCGACGTTCGACCGTTGCGCCGGACAGCGCACGCATCGGCAGGGCGGCAGCAAGATCAGCCTTCGGAACGACGACGTAGAAGCGTTCACCGCTGCGGTAGGCGGCATAGTCGCTGAGCGATGCGTTGGCAGTGATGATCAACCTGTTACCAGCGCTTCGCGCTCTCAATTGCTTCTTCGCCGCATCGCGTTCGGCGCTGACTTGCGCCACGCCGCCAACTGGCGATGCAACGAAAAGCAGAAGCGCGAGCATAACGTTTTGAAAGCGACGAACCATAAGGCAAAAGACCGCGCTTGCGGCGTGCTGCCGCCCTTTTCGTGGCGCGGTCGGGAACGAATGGTCAGCTCAGCAGAATTCGTCGTTGAATTTATAGCCGATGCCCCATACGGTTAGAACCATCTGCGGCTTTTCGGGATTCTCTTCGATCTTGGCACGCAAGCGGTTGATGTGAGAATCGATCGTCCGATCGTATCCGTCGTAAGCGTAGTCCCAAATCTTTTCGAGCAGATACTTGCGCGGGAAGACGCGCCCCGGATGCGAAGCGAACAGCTTCAAAAGCTCGAACTCCTTGGGCGTCAGTTCGACCTGCCGGTCGCCCACGGTCACTTCGCGCTTCACCGGATCGATACGCAATTTGCCGCGAACGATGGGAGCCTCGTCATCTTCTGCCGCGTGCGCGGCGCTACGCACTCGCCGCAGGACCGACTTCAACCGCGCTTCGAGTTCGCGAAAGCTAAAAGGCTTGGTGATGTAGTCATCGGCCCCCATCTCCAACCCGAGCACCTTGTCGACTACGTCATCCTTGGCCGTCAACATCAGGATAGGGATGTACGGCGCCTTCTCGCGCAGTTCACGACACACGGCCAGACCGTCCATTTTCGGCAACATCAGATCGAGGATGACGGCATCGGGCCGTTCCTGCAGGGCCATCTGCACGCCAGCCACGCCATCGGCAGCGGTCCTCACTTCATAACCGGCACGCCTGAAATACTCGCTCAAGGCATCCGTGATGTTTTCGTCGTCTTCGATGAGCAACACGGTCGTTCGACGCTCGGCCGCATCCTTGCGGCTCTCTGCCTCACCCTTGTTCTTGGGATTGTTGGTCGTCGCCTTCATCGGCACTATCCTCGCTCGATCAGCAGAGATTTGCCCGTTCTCAAGTAACTATGATAGCACGCTCCGAGGCGGGCGAAACAGCCCGCTTCGACCCGCCTCACGGAACCGAGCAGAGCGCGCTCATTGCGATGCCGCCGCGCCCTGCACCAGTTCTTTCAAGAGCCGCTGGAAGAGCGCTTTGACGCGCGGCGGAAGCGCGCTCTGTTCCTCTTCGACGAGCTTTCGCGCGCGCGGCTCGTTTAGCCGCAACAACCCCTCGGTTGCGCCCGCCAACAGCGTCTGGTTGCGCGCTTCGATGGCACGCTTGAACTGCGCAGAAAGGAGCGCGAAAGCGCGTTCGTCCCCCTTGCCAACCGCTCCAACCAGAGTCAGAGCGGCACTTCTCACTTCCATGGGATTATCCGGTTGCGCGTAACGCAATCCGATCTCTAGCGCGCGCCGGTCGCCCAACTCAGCCAGTCCGCGCAGCGCTGCGATCCGCACGCGGTCACGCCACGACCGCTGATCCAGCAAGCGCGTCAAGGCGTCGTATGCTGACGCACTCTTCGTCTTGCCGAGCGCTTCGGCGGCTTCGTCGATCACTGCATAGCTCTGGTCGCCCAACGCTTGCTGATAGATCGTCGCCAGCGAAGCGTCGCCGGTTGCCGCTAAAGAGCGCACAGCGCGCGCGCGCACGCGCGATTTGGCGTCGCGCGTGGCCGCGATCAAAGCGCGGCGCGCGACCTCGCTTCGCTCGCCCTCCAACGCTGCTGCTGCATCGCGGCGCACGCCCCAGAAAGCGTCGCGCATGAGCGCATCGCTGATGGCACCGACGATCTGCTGTCGCTCGGCTTCGGGAGTGGTCTTCGCCGTGAGCTTCTCTTTCAACTGGCCGAGCGCCCACGTGCGCCCGATGACGTCCGGGTCGCGCTGTAACTGGTAGACCAGTTCACTGACGGGTTTATCGAACCGAAGTTCCTTGATCAACGTTCCGCCCAGATCGAAGTTGACGAGCAACGGCGGCGCATCCACGGGGAAAGCGAATCGTTGCTCCTCTTTGGGATCGAGCCAAATACGCTCGACGCGCACTCCTCGCTCGGTACCGATCTCGATCTCGACCGGTGCGCGGAAGTATTCCGTCTGCGGATAAGGGTTGTTCGGATCGGGCTTCTGTTCTTGACGCACGACCAGCGTCAAGACCTTCTTCGCCGGGTCGTAATTCTTGGTCACGCGGAAGATGGGATGGCCCATCTTGTAGATCCACTGATCGAAGAACCAATCCATCGGTTGCCCCGTCGCTTCCTCGATGGCAATTCTGAACTGGGCCGTCTCCACGGGTTGGTGCGCGTACTTCGTCAGGTAGTGATTGATCGCCCGCCACCAGTTCTCTTCGCCGAGCGCGCGTCGCAACATGTGCAACACGGCAGCGCCGCGCGGATAGGCGTAAACGTCAAACAGTTCATCGGCGCTGTTGTAGTGTTTGGTGACGATCGGACGGCGCAAGCCTCCGTTCCAAGCTTCGTAATAGGACTCTTGGTTGGCCTTGACATCGGAATAGAGGAACTCGTCGCGCCCCAGATGATGCTCGGTCCACATCGCCTCGAAATAGGTGGCGAAGCTTTCGTTCAACCAGATATCGGCCCATGTGCGACAGGTCACGTAATCACCGAACCATTGGTGAGCGAGTTCGTGCGAGATCAAACCGTCGCTCGTTTGGTCCAGTTCGGTGCGCGCATCGTGCACGGTCGTGTCGGTTAGCGTCGTCGCTGAGATATTCTCCATGCCGCCGCCGAAATCGCGCACCACCGTCTGCGCGTACTTCGCATATGGGTACCGCACGCCTGTCTTCTCCGAGAAGAACCGGACCATGTCGGCGATGCGCGCAAACGTGATGCGCCCTTCTTCGACTTCGTTTGGATAGACATAGCTCGTAATCGGAATGCCGTCGTAGGTCGTCTCGATCGGGACGTACTCGCCGACGATGATTGAAACCAAATAGGGCGCGTGCGGTTGATCCATGCGCCAGTGGAAGGTACGCGTTCCATCCGGGTTGTCGCGCCGCTCGATGAGTTTGCCGTTGGAGATAACGGTGAAGTTTTTTTCCACCGTCGCGATGAGTTCACTCGTCGCGAAATCGTTCGGGTGATCGAAGCACGGGAACCAGTAGTGGTTGTACTCGGTCTCACCCTGCGACCAGATCTGCCGCGGGCGCGATGGGTCGTCCGGCGTCGGCTTGATGAAGGTCAAACCGCCGCCGAACGTACCGAAGATGCCGGACGGCTGTTTTTGCGGACCGTTGGTCCGGTAATTGATGACGACCGTGACCTTTTCGTTCGGCTGATAGGCGCGATCAAGCGCGATGCGCAGCTTCTCCTTCGCCGCGTCCGCTTCAAAGCGGAGCGGGCGGCCATCGACGAGCGTAACGCTGGCGAACGTCATGTTCGCCGCATCGAATTCGACACGCTGCAGATTCGGCGTGAGCGGCGCGAAAGTGATCGTCGCTTGGCCCAAGGCTTGTTCGCGCTCCCAATCGAAACGCAGATCCAGTTTGTAGTGCTGCGCATCGTAGTCGCGCGCCGGGATGTACTGCGCGGGCGGCAGCGCGCGGCGCGGCGCAACTGCTTGCCGCGGCGGATGCGCTTGCGCCGCGATGACGAGGCTGAGCGCGAGAAGAGACGAGAAAAGGCGTGCGCAGAAGGAGCTTCGCGGATGCATCGAATCCTCCACAATCGAAGTTCTCCGCCGGTCGAGGCGTGCGGCGATTTAGAAGCAACGCGAGGTATTTTGGCACGAAAGGCGCTTTCAAGTCGAAGCCAGCGAGCAAGGTCGCTTCGATCGAAAACAACGCGAGCGGATCATCTCTGTCTTCGGATTAACAGAAGCGAAAGCCGCCGTCTGCGAAGGCGCTCTCGCTTTCGAGCAAGATGAAGGTGATTCGTCACTCTACAGGGACGGCGGCGGCATGCGCCCGCTTGACAAGCTTCAGAGACGGCGCGCACAATTCTTCGACTTTGTCTGCCACACTTCGCAACGCGCCGAGGAAAGATCGCATGGCTGCCCCGCTGATCGAAAGTTCGTTAAGCGGTCTACGTCTCGCAAGACGTGGCAAGGTGCGCGACGTGTACGAAGTGGACGAAGAGCACCTGTTGATCGTCGCGACCGACCGTATCTCGGCCTTCGACTGCGTGCTGCCGACGCCGATCCCGCGCAAAGGTGAAGTCTTGACGGCGCTCTCCTGCTTCTGGTTCCGCAAGTTGGAAGATCTCGCACCGCATCATCTCGTCACCGCCGAAATCGAGCAGATGCCAGCAAGCATCCGTGTTCACGCTGGAATCTTGCGCGGCCGCTCGATGCTCGTTCGCCGAACGGAAGTCTTTCCGGTCGAATGCGTCGTGCGCGGCTACCTAGCCGGTTCCGGGTGGAAAGATTACGCGCGCACGGGCCAAATCTGCGGCCACCGCTTGCCGTCGGGCTTGCGCGAAGCCGACAAGTTGCCCGAACCTATCTTCACGCCCGCAACCAAAGCCGTGGAAGGACACGACGAGAACATCACCGAAGAGCGCATGGCCGAGATCGTCGGAGAGGAGACGGCGGCCCGACTGCGTGCGCTTGCGCTGCGCCTTTACGCGGAGGCCGAGCGGTACGCGCGCACGCGCGGCATCATCATCGCCGATACGAAGTTCGAATTCGGACGCGACGCGGAGGGACGCATCATCTGGATCGACGAAGCATTGACGCCCGATTCGTCCCGCTTCTGGCCAGCCGATCAGCACCGGCCGGGCGCGGCGCCGCCGTCGTTCGATAAACAGTTCGTGCGGGATTACCTTGAGAGCCTGCCGTGGGACAAACGCCCGCCCGCACCGCCGCTGCCACGCGAGATCGTCGAAGCGACTACGGCACGTTACCTTCTCGCCTACAAGCTTCTTACGGGCGACGATTTGTAAGCGCGTCGGACGCCACGCTGTCGACCGATTCTCCCCCCGTAAACGAGCAGATCGAATGCCTCGCCACACGCTCGGCCCACGCCAAACGGTTCGCCAGCGAAGCACGGCAACAAGGTCGGATGGCATTGAACAAGGTTGGGACGAAATTCATCATCCGCCGGAGGGATCATGCAACTACGCGCTCGTCTCGAAGCCTTGATCGAAGAGATGCTCGACGGGCAAATCATGCTCGACGAAGCGGTCGCCGAATTCGAAAAGCTCTACATTCAGAAAGCTCTTGCGCGCAACAACAACCACCTTTCGCGCACCGCCGCCATCCTCGGCATTCATCGCAACACGCTCGCCAAACGCGTGGCGGCATACCGGGCGCAGGAGCGCATGCTTGCGGCAAACGCGCCGCGCCGCCGTCGCTGACTTCTCTTCTGTCGCCGAGGTTGACAATCGCCGGGCCGGTCGTTTATCGTTAGCACTCACTTGTGGCGAGTGCTAAAACCAGCGATCATATCGCGCCACCAAGTGAATTCTTGCCTCGTAATGCGATCATCCCTTTCGAGAGGAGAGACATGGCAACCAACATCAGACCGCTTCATGATCGTGTGATCGTGCGCCGCATCGAGGAGACCGAGCAGGTTCGCGGCGGCATCATCATTCCCGACACGGCCAAAGAGAAGCCGCAACAGGGCGAGGTGATCGCCGTCGGCGAGGGCAAGCGCGACAAAGACGGCAAGCGCATTCCGCTCGACGTCAAGCCGGGCGATCGCGTCCTCTTCGGCAAGTACAGCGGAACGGAAGTCAAGATCGACGATGAAGAACTTTTGATCCTTCGCGAGGACGAGATCCTCGGCATCGTCGAAGGCACCGAGGCTAAACAGAGCTAGCAGCAACGCATCACACTCAAAACCACAGATTTTCCCTAGGAGAAGAGATAAACATGGCAAAATTAGTCGTTCACGGCGAGGAATCGCGCGCCGCCATCTTGCGCGGCGTCAATCAGCTCGCCGACGCAGTCAAAATCACGCTCGGCCCCAAGGGGCGCAACGTCGTCATCGAGAAGAAGTTCGGTTCGCCCGTCATCACCAAGGACGGCGTCACCGTTGCCAAAGAGATCGAACTCGAGGGCAAGCTCGAGAACATCGGCGCGCAGATGGTGCGCGAAGTCGCGTCGAAGACCTCGGACGTCGCCGGTGATGGCACGACCACTGCAACCGTGCTCGCGCAGGCCATTTTCCGCGAGGGGTTGAAGACGGTTGCCGCCGGCGCCAATCCGATGGCCCTTCAGCGCGGCATCCAGAAGGCGACCGAGCGCGTCGTCGAGGAGATCAAACGGATGTCCAAACCCGTCCAAGGTGACGCCATCGCGCAGGTCGGCACGATTTCGGCCAACGGCGACCGGACCATCGGCGAGTTGATCGCCGAAGCGATGAACAAGGTCGGCAAAGACGGCGTCATCACGGTCGAAGAGTCCAAGACCATGCAGACCGAACTGGAAGTGGTCGAGGGCATGCAGTTCGACCGTGGCTACCTGAGCCCCTACTTCGTGACCAACCCGGATCGCATGGAGTGCGTGCTCGAAGACGCCTACATCCTCATTCACGAGAAGAAGATCAGCTCGATGCGCGATCTTCTCCCGCTGCTTGAGACGGTCGCTCGCGAAGGCAAGCCCCTGTTGATCATCGCCGAGGATGTCGAAGGCGAAGCTTTGGCGACGCTCGTCGTCAACAAGCTCCGCGGCACACTTCAGGTCTGCGCCGTGAAGGCTCCGGCGTTCGGTGATCGTCGCAAAGCGATGCTCCAAGACATCGCCATCCTGACCGGCGGCAAGGCCATCAGCGAGGATCTCGGCATCAAGCTCGAGAACGTCAAGCTCGAAGACCTTGGCCGCGCGAAGAAGGTCGTGGTCGACAAAGACAACACGACGATCATCGAGGGCGCGGGCAAGCAGTCGGAGATCGAGGCGCGCGTGCGTCAGATCCGCGCGCAGATCGAGGAGACGACCTCCGACTACGACCGCGAGAAGCTGCAGGAGCGGCTGGCGAAGCTGGTCGGCGGCGTG
>CAKZOF010000151.1 GCA_937135995.1 uncultured Pyrinomonas sp. | reverse complement strand
TGATGCCGCCCTTGGCCCCGCCGAAGGGGACGTTGACGACGGCGCACTTCCACGTCATCCACGCCGCCAACGCGCGCACTTCGTCGAGCGTCACGTCCGGCGCGTAGCGAATGCCGCCCTTGGCCGGTCCGCGCGCGAAATTGTGCTGCACGCGGAACCCTTCGAAGACCTGCATCCGTCCGGAATCCATGCGCACCGGAATGTAGACTTTCAACTCGCGATTGGGTACGCGCATGACGGCATATAGGTCCGGGTCGAGATCGAGCAACTGGGCCGCCCGATCGAAACGCGACATCATCGACTCGAATGGATTCTCTTCCTTGATCTCTTTGGCATCATCTACCATCGGACTCGGCATAGGTCACCTCCGAACGCTTGGGGAACATGCATCGCACTTGGCAAAAGATCAACCGTTCGCGCCTCCCGCGCAGCCATCTGCAAGCAGGGCTTCGTTCATCGCACCGGAACGAAAGCCATCGAGATCAAGCGTCACGTAACGGAAGCCGAGCGCGCGAAACCGGTGACTGATGACGGCGAGCGTCTCGCGATCGAGGATGCGGTCCATCTCTTCGCGCGCGATTTCCAACCGAACCAGATCGCCATGGTGGCGGATGCGAAAAACGCGCAACCCCATCTCGCGCAAGATCGCTTCGCCACGTTCCACCGTGCGTAGACGCTCCACCGTCACCGGCAGGCCGTAAGCGATACGCGACGAAAGGCACGGACTGGCGGGTTTATCCCACGTCGGCAACCCGAGCGCGAGACTTCGCTCGCGCACCTCAGCTTTGGTCATGCCGACTTCGATCAGCGGACTGCGCACGCCGCGCTCGCCCGCCGCTCGCCGCCCAGGACGATGATCGCCGAGATCATCAAGCGTCGAGCCGTCGACGATGAATTCAATGCCGCGCGCGCGCGCAATCGCCGTCAGTTTCTCGTAAAGCTCGGTTTTGCAGAAATAACAACGGTCAGGAGAGTTCGCCTGATAGCGCGGGTCCTCTAACTCTTCGGTCAACACCGTTTCATGATGTAAACCGAAGCGCCGCACGATCTCTTCGATGTGGGCACGCTCGTGCGCCGCAAGGCTGGCGGAGATCCCTGTCACGCACAAGGCTCGTTCGCCCAGCTCTTCTGAAGCCACGCAAGCGACATAGGTGCTATCGACACCGCCCGAAAAAGCGATGACGACAGCGCCCATTTCACGCAACAGCGCGCGAAGGTGCCGCTCTTTGTCTTCCGCATTGCGCGCTTCGCGCGTCTCGCTCATCAATTCTCGAAGGCTCTCCATGAAACTCGCCTGTCAACCCGCCGCGCTGCATGTTAACGCAGCCCTTTCGCGCGATGCAAATCCGAGAGAGAGCACCTTTCGACGTGCTCGCGACAAAGACGCTAGCACTCAGCCGATCTCGACCAACGGACGAACCCCGGGCGGAACGCACCGTCTCCGACGAAGCAGAATTTGGCACCGCTGGCGCGATGGGCAATAGACTCTCTCCGACAACTCGTGAGCGATGAATGGGCCGTCGGGGAGAACATGCCGCCCCTGCAACCAAGGCGGTCTCTGCCCTGACGACGTAAGCGATGAAGTTCGATCGAGCCACGCAAGAAGCAACACACTCGAACCGTAGACGCAAGGGTAGTGATCA
>CAKZOF010000150.1 GCA_937135995.1 uncultured Pyrinomonas sp. | reverse complement strand
GTACGACCGCTGCCCGCAGCTCGAAAACGTTCTGCTCGACGAAGAGGTCGCACGCATGATCGTGCCGTTGCAAAAGGCGTGGCGTCGCGTCGTCGTCGCGGGCACGGCGCGCGGCATCCCGTGCCCGGCGCTTGCCGCCAGCCTCGCGTATTTCGATGCTTATCGCACCGAACGCTTGCCGCAGAACCTGACGCAGGCGCAACGCGATCTGTTCGGCGCGCACACATACGAGCGGATCGACCGTCCCGAACTGGGCCACATTCACACGGATTGGGAAGAGGAAGCGGAAAGAGCCGCACGTTGAGCGATGATTCAAAGCGAACCCATGACGACCGAAACGGTGGTGAATCCTTTGCGCGAAGGACTCAGGGTGGAACGCGCCGCCGGTCCATGCGCCATCGTCATCTTCGGCGCGTCGGGCGATCTTACGCGACGCAAATTGATCCCGGCGCTCTACCGTCTAGCCCACCAGCGCCTGCTTTCACCAAACTTCGCCGTCCTCGGTACGGCACGAACGGAGATGAACGACGACGAGTTTCGCGCGCGCATGCGCGACGCCGCCGCGGAAAGCGCCGGCGAAGAGTTCGACGAACAGACGTGGCGCGATTTCGCGGCGGGACTCTTTTATTTGACGAGCGATCTCGCTCAAGCCAGCACCTACGAACAACTGCAATCGCTTCTGCAGCGCATCGAGGAAGAGCGCCACACCGAAGGCAATCGGCTTTTCTACCTCGCCACGGTGCCTGACATCTTCGCGCAAGTCGTCGAACACTTGGGCGCACGGGGGCTCTCCGCGCAAGTCGAAGGGCGCTGGACGCGCCTCATCATCGAAAAGCCTTTCGGCTACGATCTAGCGAGCGCGCGCGCGCTCAACGCGACGGTCGCGCGCTATTTCAGCGAAGACCAGATCTACCGAATCGATCACTACTTGGGCAAAGAGACGGTGCAGAACCTGTTCGTCCTGCGCTTTGCCAACAGCATCTTCGAACCGCTCTGGAATCGCACGCACATCGATCACGTTCAGATCACCAACGCCGAAACGCTCGGCGTCGAAGGGCGCGGCGCCTACTACGAACGCGCCGGAGCGCTGCGCGACATGATCCAAAGTCATGTATTGCAAGTCGTTTCGCTAATCGCCATGGAGCCGCCCGTCGCCTTCGCTGGCGACAACGTGCGCGATGAGAAGATGAAGGCGCTCGCCGCCGTGCGTCCGATTCCGCGCGACCGCGTCCACGAGTTCGCCGTGCGCGGGCAGTATGGTCCCGGCTCGGTGCTCGGGCAAAGGGTCGTCGGCTATCGCGAGGAGCCAGGCGTCGATCCGCGGTCGAAGACAGAGACGTTCGCCGCCCTGAAACTTCAGATCGACAACTGGCGCTGGGCCGGCGTGCCGTTCTACCTGCGCACCGGCAAGCGCCTGCCGCGGCGTGCCACCGAGATCTTCGTGAAGCTGCGCGCCGTGCCGCACTCGATCTTCGATGGCGAGGGCGCGCGGCCGGAGCCGAACGCCCTGCTGATCCGCCTGCAGCCGGAGGAGCGCATCTCGATG
>CAKZOF010000149.1 GCA_937135995.1 uncultured Pyrinomonas sp. | reverse complement strand
AGACGAAGTGCCGGTGATCGTCATCACGGCTTACGGCGATGTCGAGACGGCGGTGGAAGCGATGCGCGCTGGCGCTTTCGACTTCATCACCAAACCTTTCAACCGCGAGCAGATCCGCCTGACCGTCGAGAAAGCGCTCGCTTACGGGCGAACGGTCGCCGAGTTGGGCCGGTTGCGGCGGCTCGTTCACGAACGGTTCCGGTTAGAAAACGTCATCGGTGATTCCCCGCGCATGAGGCGCGTTTTCGATCTGGTCGAGCGCGTCGCACGGTCGGATGTGACCGTGCTCCTGACGGGCGAATCGGGCACGGGCAAAGAACTCATCGCGCGCGGGATCCACTTTGCCAGCGCGCGTCGCGGCGGCCCGTTCATCGCCGTCAATTGTGCCGCTATCCCTGAAACGCTCGTCGAATCGGAGCTTTTCGGCCACCGGCGCGGCGCTTTCACGGGCGCCACGCGCGATGCCAAGGGCAAATTCGAAGAGGCTTCCGGCGGCACACTCTTCCTCGACGAAGTAAGCGCCATGCCGCTCAGCGTGCAAAGCAAGCTGCTGCGCGCGCTGCAAGAGCACGAGATCGTACGTTTAGGCGAGAGCGCGCCGCGCAAGGTCGATGTGCGGATCATCGCCGCGACCAATCGCCATCTTCCGACGATGGTCGCCGACGGCACGTTCCGCGAAGATCTTTACTATCGGCTCGCCGTCGTACCCATTGAACTTCCGCCGCTACGCGAACGGCGCGAAGACATCCCCGTGCTCGTCGAACATTTCCTGCGCCGCGCGTGCGAACGGCACGGTCGCCCGCCGCTGCGCGTGGAGAAAGAGATCTTCGCCGCCTTCAATGCTTATGCCTGGCCGGGCAACGTGCGCGAACTGGAGAACACAGTTGAACGCATGGTCGTGCTCGCGCGCGGCGACGTACTGACGATTGAAGATGTGCCCGCACAGATTCGGCGCCCGTTGCATCATGCTGCGAACGTCTTGGTGCAGCTTCCACCGGAAGGCATCTCGCTCGAAGCGGTTGAACGCGAGATCATCCGCCAAGCGCTCTTGATGCACGGCGGCAATCAGTCGCGGACGGCGCGTTATCTTGACATCACGCGCAGCGCGCTCATCTATCGCATGCAAAAGTATGGTCTCGCGGAAGGGTCGGCGGAGAGCAACGCGGCGCAGACGGGCGGAGAGCCGCGTTGACGCGCTATTTTTGCCGCACGCGGGCTGGCAATAGGACCGAGAGCGGGGAGATTCGAGTATTAGTTACTAATGGCTTAGGTCTATCAAAGTGAAAAAGGATGCGAGCGCTCAGGTGCTCTCGAAGAAGAAACAGCACAGTGCCGAGCATCCCCGCTCAATTCGGATGCAGATTCAGAGATCGACCGCAGCTTACGCCTTCGGCGTGGCAGCAGCGACGCTTTCGATCACGGCGTTGCATCTGGCGACGCCGCTCGACCGGATCGTCCTTCATCAAATCTACCAGCGCCTCTACTACATCCCGATCATCGCGGCGGCGGTGAAGTTCGGTCTGCGCGGCGGACTGCTGGCCGCGCTCTTCGCCAGCGTCGCCTACATCCCGCACGTCCTCCTCCACTGGCAGCACAGCAATCCCGATTATGCTCTCAATCAGTATGCCGAAATCGTCCTCTTCAACGTGGTCGGCATCGTCACGGGCGCGCTCGGCGACCGGAGCCGCGCGGCGCGCGCGCGCGCCGAACAGACGGCGGCAGAACTGCAACGCGCCTATGCCGAATTGAGGCAAACCTTCGAACAGCTTCTGCGTGCCGATCGGTTGATCTCGCTCGGTGAACTTTCTGCCGCCATCGTCCACGAAGTGCGCAACCCGCTCGGCGCGATCAAAGGCGCCGTCGAGATCATGGAAGACGGACTTTCGCCCAATAGCTCGCGCCGCGAATTCGCCGCGATCGCCAAACGCGAAATAGAGCGCCTCGACCGCTTGGTCGAAGAGTTCTTGCGTTTCGCGCGCTCGCCCAAGCCCGTGGTCGAACGGACGGATCTGCACGAATTGATCGAAGCGGTGGCGTCGCTTGTCGAAAGGCAAGCGGCAACACAAGGCGTCGCGGTGGCAAGAGAACTCACGTCGCCTCGAACCACAGTGATCGTCGATGCGTCGCAGATTCGTCAAGCGCTCCTGAACCTTTGTTTGAACGCGTTGCAAGCGATGCCCAAAGGCGGACGATTAACGATTCGCACCTGTTCGGACGGCGAAAAGGGAATCGCCATCGAGATCGAAGATGAAGGCGGCGGTGTCGATCCCAAGATCAGCGCGCGCATCTTCGATCCGTTCTTTACGACCAAAGAACGAGGGCTCGGCCTCGGCCTCTCCATCGCATGCAAGATCGCCATCGAGCACGGCGGCGCGCTCACTTTCAGAAACGGCGAACGCGGCGCCGTCTTTCGCCTGACGTTGCCCGCGAGCGCGTAATGGGCGACCGAAGCTTTAGTGCATCGCGGGCGTCGATCAGCTTGCTCGCGAGCGCACGCGGCGATTGAAGGATCGCGGGCGCGATTCAACAACAGACGCGCGCCAGCAGATCGCGCCATTCGGCTGATTCACCCTGCCCGGGTTTACGCTTGCTGAATGTGAGCAGGATCTGCTCGCCGCGCGCGTTGTAAAGCTCCATGCTCGTCACGATGCCGTCGGCAGTGGGTTTGCGGACGATCCAGCAAGAGGCGATTAGATCCTCGCGCACGTGAAGATTGAAATCGGGATCGAGGACGTTGACCCAGTGGTTGACGATGCGGATGTTTTCGACCGGTCCGGAATGTATTTGGATGACGCCGCGGTTGCCGACGAAGATCATGATCGCCATTCGCTTCTGCGCTGCTTCCTGCAAGAGGCGGCGGAAGCTTCCGGTCGGAACTTGCTGCGCCCAGTCCGGTCCAGCGAGCCGCAGCGCCTGCAGGCGCGTGACGCCGAAATCGCGCGTCAGTCGAAAGAATTCATGCGTGTCGCGCATCTGCGCCCACGCGCGGCGCAAACCTTCGACATCTATTTCATCATCGGATCGCTCCGGCGGCGACGTGAAGGGGGGCGAAACCGCCTGCACGGGCGATTGATCTTCGCTCCTGTAGCGCGCGACCAGTTCGGCGAACGCCACGCGATCGCTCTCCTCCGTCAGAAAGACTTTGTGGATCGCCGTTCCGTCGCGATCGAAGAACTGAAGGCTGCGGCGCGATCCGTCGCTAACGGCAAAGCCGCTGTGCCAGTG
>CAKZOF010000148.1 GCA_937135995.1 uncultured Pyrinomonas sp. | reverse complement strand
GGTCCCATCGGCTTCATGGCGCTGCTGGTTAAAGAGACGTTCGTCGGTTTCACGCTCGGTTTCGTTGCTTCGTTGATCTTCGAGGCGATTCAGGTGGCCGGTCGCATCGGCGACCTGCAGCGTGGCGCGACCATGGATGAACTGTTCGCTCCGCAACTTCAAGCGCGGGTCTCCGAGTTGGGCCAGTTCAAGCTGCAGCTGGCCATTGCGCTCTTTCTCGCTGTTGGTGCGCACCGGCTCTTCATCGCGGCACTTCTGCGTAGCTTCGAGTTGATTCCGGCGGCGCGGTTCCCGCGCATTGAACCGGGTTGGACTCCGGGCGTGGCGTACATCACTGAGTTGACGGGCGGCGTGCTCGCCATCGGCGTGCAGCTCGCCGCACCAGTGATCATCGCGCTGCTGTTGACGGATCTGTTCTTCGGCATTGTCAATCGCATCGCACCGCAGATCAACGTCTTCTTCCTGAGTCTGCCGGTAAAGATGTTGATCGGCATCCTCATGGTGCTGCTCGCGCTCGTGTTGCTCAAAGAGCAGTCCATCTTTTACTTCAAAGAATCCTACAAAGCTTTCGAACAGTTGTTGCGCACGCTCGGCGCGACGACGTGACGTGGCTGAGAACGCCGGCTCGCCAATTGCCGCTCGGGCACGTCTGCACGTGCTGAGTTGCGCTCTGATGGTCCGATAAGAGGTCGGTTTTATTGATCAAACGCTGCCGCTGTAAAGGCTTTTGCTTGCGAGGCGGAACAGGCGGTGCGAGAGAATCGCTGATGCGAGGTCTTCTGTTCTGGGCGGTGGCTTGCCGCTTGCGGACCGGGAAACGGAAAGCGGCGCGCGAAGCGCTCGCTCTGCGTTGTCGCAAGATCGTCACCAACGAGAAGCGGCGCTTCTCGAGAAGCGCCGCCAAAGCGTCGATCTTGTTGGAGCCGGCTGTGGGACTTGAACCCACGACCTTCTAATTACGAATCAGACGCTCTACCAACTGAGCTAAGCCGGCTTGAAAACCTTCTTCGTCGCACGGATCACCAAAACAGTCGCGTAATTTTTTTACCGAGTCCCGTTCCAAAAGTCAAGCGATCGATGAACAACGCCTCTTCTCGATGCCAACCGTACCGAACAGACAGGCGACTTCTCTCGATCTCAACCGTATTGGCCATAAGGGCGTTGCAAAAGTCCGGCCAGCGATGACGAGCACTCGATGGCCTGCACCTTGAAGATCGAATCGATTTCCGTTTGATGCACCCGTGCGCCCGTTTGCAGAAGGACGCGCGTCGCACGTCCGCCTTCGAGATCGAACTGCTGGAATTATGATTTCAGCGGTCGATGGCCTAGAATAAGCAGGCAGAATCACGCGGCTTGGTCCCTGGATCACGATGGCTGAAAGGGCGTTCTTCGGCGGTTCAGACGAAGGAAGGAGTCTCGGGTGCGCAAAGAGAGGTCTGCGAACAGACCTCCGGTGCGCGAGCCTCCTTTGGTGCGTGGGTCTTCTCGTGCTCGGCTTCATCGTTCATGGGCCACCGGCGCTGGCGCAGATGCGCGCCGTGAAGCTTCCTTCTGCGGACAAGATCATCAGCGAGTACATCAAAGCCATCGGCGGCAAAAAGCGCGTCTCGGCCGTGGTGGATGCACTCTACGAATGGGCGAGTGCGGGCGAAAGCGTCGCCCGCGTCAAAGTCAAGCGACCCGCGGGCGTGCGCTTCGAGCTTGAACGCAGCGGCGGGCGTTTGATCGTCGCGGCCAACGAGCGTTCGGCATGGTTGATCGATGGCGACGGCGATCCGCAGACATTGACCGATGCGGAGGCCAAGCATGCCCGACTGCAAGCGGTGCTTATTGCGCAACGTTTCACCGATTATAAGAAGAGCGGCATTCGCGCGCAGACCATCGGCCAAGAACTGCAGGGCGACGAGCCGGCTTACGTCATCAAGTTCGTTTCGGGCGATGGTGCGAGCGTGCGTTGTTGGTTCGGCGCGCGTAGCAAATTGCTGTTGAAAATGGCCGCCGAAGATGACCGTCTGGTTTACATCTTCGGTGACTACCGCGCGCAGAGCG
>CAKZOF010000147.1 GCA_937135995.1 uncultured Pyrinomonas sp. | reverse complement strand
GCGGCCGGGCTGCTCGCGAACATCGCCGGCCTTCGCGTGCCCGGCTGGACCGCCGCCCCGCCCGCCGAACCGGAGCACGAACGAACGGTTTGACGCGGGCGGCGCTTTGATCTTCGCCCCTTTTTCGACGCGGGCAAGGCGGCGTCTTTGGTTGCCATCGGGCAGTGAGAAGAGCCTAACTGAGATGCGCTTCGTTGAAGTTCTTTATCTCAAGTATTTACGGCGCTGGAGTTGTCTGCGAGAGCCAGAACTTAAGCTGCTTGTTCGCCCGAACTCTTGGCGAAATACGTGCAGATCCTTGCCAACTAGCAACAGAGGCATCGCTGAAAAGATCGCCCTATCGCCTGCCTGTTGGACTACCCTAAGAGGGTAGAACCGGGCCACACAAAAGTTTGGCTCCCAAAGGTCGGGAGCCTGCACTAAAATCTGGACTCGTTCGAAAGCGACGTTCGGGGTCAACCTCCAATCAGTTCTTTGAGCAACGCGTCGGCTCTGTACACTTTGCGCAACGCTTCGATCATGCCGCGCACGTCGACCGAAACGGCACGGTTCTGCGTCTCGTCGTAGACGAAATTGCCGACCAGCGATTGAATGTTGCCGTCGAAGATCAATCCGACCAGTTCGGCGTTCCGATTGATCACGGGCGAGCCGGAGTTGCCGCCGATGATGTCGTTGGTGGAGACGAAATTGAACGGTGTCCGCAGATCGAGCGCCGATCGCTTCTCGACCCAGCGCGCCGGCAGTTGGTAAGGCGGCTGATTGTTGTGCTGCGCCGCGCGTTCGTAGAGTCCAGCGAAATAGGTGAACGGTGGAATGAAGCGCCCGTTCTCCGTGTAGCCTTTGATGGCGCCGTAAGAGAGGCGAAGCGTGAAGGTCGCATCCGGGTAGATGCGCGTCCCCTCTTTTTCGAACAAGGCGCGTGCGATCTTGGCATAGGCTTGGCGCTCGACGCCGACCACTTCGTCTTCGTACCGTTTGCGCAGCGCGCGCGCGTCCGCATCCACGGCGCGTGCCAGTTCGATCATCGGGTCTTTGGCCTCTTCGATGGCTCGTCGCCCGCCAGCGGCAAGCTGCTTGCGCCGGGCGACATCTTTGAGTTGCGTGCCTTTGATCAGTTCGGTCGCGCGCTCTTCGGGAGTGCGACCTGCCAGCACCTTTTGCACCGTCGGGTTGTTCGCGCCGAGTTCATCGCGCATGAAGCGGAGCGAGGCGGCAAGCTTGATCTGCTCGAAATCGTCGTAGATGGGCGCTGGCGAATAGAGCTGCAATTCCAACGACTCGCGTCGCGCTGCCGTGTATTCGGGCAGCCGCGCGGCATCAGGCTTCTCGTTCTCTTCCGCCAGACGGACGAGCGTGCGGGCGATGTCGAAGAGCTTCGAGTTGAATCCCCACGCGCCTTCCAAAAAGCGGCGCTCGCGTTCGTAAGCGACGAGGCTGCGCCGCGCGCGCGCGATCCGGTCCCACGCGTCGCCGTACTCGCTTCGACGTTTCGGGTCGGCGGCGACAAAGGCGCGCAACTGTTCTTCTTCCTCTTTCTTACGCGCCATGATCTTCGGATCGCGTAATCCTTCGAGCTGACCGCGCAGCGCCTTGAGGCTGTTTTCGACGCTGAACAGGTCTTCTTGCGCCCGACGCGCCTGCTCTTCGCCCTGTCGGCTGTAGGCGAGCAGGGCCGCGCGCGTCACTTCGAGCCAACGGATCAGCAACGGCAAGCCGGTGTCACGCAGGTACTCGAGATGGGCCACCGTGTTCAGTCGCTGCGTCGAACCGGGGTGGCCCGAGACGAATACCAGTTCACCGTCGCGGGCGCCGGTCTTGGACCACTTCAGGTAGTTCTCGATACGCGCCGGTTGACCGTTCTCGTAAACGCGAAAGAGCGCCATGTCGAGGCAGTAGCGCGGGTAAGTGAAATTATCCGGGTCGCCGCCGAAGAAGGCGATTTGAAATTCTGGAGCGAAGACCAAGCGTACATCCGTGTAACGTTTGTAGCGGTATAGATTGTATTGACCGCCTTGGTAAAGCGTGACGACATCGCTTCGCAGCCCCGTCTTCTCCAGCGATTCTTTTTCGATGGCGGCGATTGCCGCGCGTCGCGCGGCGTTGGCTTCGGCAACCGACATGCCGGGTTTGACGGCGGCGTTCACGCGGTCGGTGACGTCCTCGATGCTCACCAGTACGTTCAATTCGAGATCGGGCGCTTGGAGCTCTTCGGCTCGCGTGCGCGCGTAGAACCCTTCTTTAACCAGATCGCGTTGCGGTGTGCTCAATTTGGCGAGCGTGTCCGAAGCGATGTGGTGATTGGTGAGCACCAATCCGTCCGGTGAGACGAACGAGCCGGATCCACCGTTGTTGAAACGGACGGAAGCGAGTTGGACTTTTTGCAACCACGCATCAGTCACCTCGAATCCGTAACGCCGCTTGATCTCGGCTTTCGGGACGTTGTTGAACGGCCACATGCCTTCGTCGGCGCGTGCCGCCAGCGGCAGGCTCTGCAGCCAGAGCAGCGCGACGACGAGCAGGGAAAATAGCCTCTTGACCTTCATCCTCTTCCTCGCAAAAGATTTGATCGTCGGGCAGCGTCGTCTAGAGTATCATAATCAACGCGTTGCTCTCGAATCGGTGGCGATCTCGGTTCAATGCCGTTGGTTGCCAGCTAGACCCAGGAGTGGGAGAAAAAAGATCATGACCAACCAAGAGATTGCCGAGCGCTTCGCTCGACTTGCGTTGCTGCTGGAGATTCGTGGCGACGACCCTTTTCGCATACGCTCATACAAGAAAGCAGCCGAGATCATCCGCGATTGGCCGACGCCGCTCGAAAAGATCGCACGCGACAAGGGCGAAGCGGGATTGCAGGAGATCCCCGGCATTGGACGCGCCA
>CAKZOF010000146.1 GCA_937135995.1 uncultured Pyrinomonas sp. | reverse complement strand
GCTGCGATGCGCGCAGTAACCGGCACCACCGGAGACGAAGTGATGCGAAAGCGCGAGGAATTTGCGCGCGCTTGGGTAGAAAGACCAGATTTCAAGGCGCGTTACGGCGGGCTGAGCAATGCCGGATACGTAGATGCTTTGCTACGAACGGCTGGGGTAACCTTGAGCAACCGAGATCAATTGGTCGCCGCATTGGACAGCGGGAAAATGACTCGGGCCGAAGTGCTGAAAGCGATTGTCGAAAGCCCCGAAGTGGGAGCCAAAGAGTATAATGGTGCTTTCGTCGCGATGCAGTACTATGGCTACCTGCGACGCAAACCGGAACAAAAGGGATTCGAGGATTGGCTTCGAGTATTGAACCGCAACCCGCAAGATTACCGCACGATGGTCTGGGGGTTCGTCACTTCGGTTGAGTATCGGAACCGGTTTTAGCTGCGTCAAAGCGGGCCCCAACGCGGAAACGCGACCGGCGTCCCTGGTGTAAACAGGACAACACAATCTCCGCACATCCGCTTCGTCCGAAAACGAAGCGGATCTTTCTTTATGAATCGCAAACGTATTGTGACTTTCGTCGGCTGAGCGCGGCTTGAATGCTCGGCTCTTGTTCCACTAGGTCGAAGGGAAGTAAGATATAACGACTTGATGCAAAATCTTTGATCTTTTTGGGAAGACATGTTTCGTCTAACTAGCTTGAACAAAGGCTTACGCAAGTCTCTATCTGGGCATAAGACTGAATCCCCGAACATCATTGATCCAAAAAGCTTGATAAAAATTTCCGGCCTTGATGGCTTGAATCGCGCGGCAGAAGAGTACTATCAAAAGATCGACGATAAGGAATACTATTTAACCAAGCCTTTTGCCATCGCAAGCGAAACACATCAAATACTGTCGTCATTTACGCAAGTGCTTCAAGGGCTGGCGATAGTCCCAGGAATGACCGTTTTGGACTTTGGCGCTGGGTCTTGTTGGGCTTCACGATTTCTAACACAACTGGGATGCAAGGTGATTGCGCTTGACGTTTCGCCATCCGCTTTGAAAATCGGGCAAGAACTGTACGAGAAACAACCAATCATCGGCGATCGTCCAGAACCTAAGTTCATTCAATTCGATGGGCGTAAAATAGAACTGCCCTCCGGAGAGGTTGATCGCATAATTTGCTTGGATGCCCTTCATCATGTGCCCAATCTTAAAATCGTCCTAAAGGAGATGGCGCGTGTTCTCCGGCAAGGTGGGATTGCAGCTTTTTCCGAGCCTGGTCCTAATCACTCGAGATCGCCCAAGTCACAATGCGAAATGCGTATGCATGGGATACTAGAAAACGATATAAATATTTCGGAAATATGGCATATTGCGCGAAGAGTCGGCTTTACGGATTTGAAACTCTCCATCTTCAATCCGAACGTTTTTCTTCTTTCTGTCGAAGATTTTCAAGAGTACCTCAAGAGAGGTCAACCCTATGCAAGGTATGCGGAGGAAACGCGAAACTACATAGAGCAACACATGATCTTCTTTCTATACAAAGGAAATCCGACAGGTCCCGATAGTCGACAACACAAAGGACTATCGGCACAACTAGAGGTTGAGCTTAAATCAACCCGAATCGAGCATGAGCGAAACATCTTGGCTCGCGTCAAGATTATAAATACAGGTGAAGCGATCTGGCTACCTACTTCGTCGCCCAAAGGGCCAGTTCACCTTGGCACGCATCTGTTCGCCGCAGAAGGCAAGCTAATAAACTTAGATTACTCGCGCCACAAGCTTACTGCAGGAGAAGGCCGTCCTATCTTTCCTGGCGAGTTGCTCTTTTTGGACATCGCCGTTCCGGCGCCGGATTGCGGCAGATACATCCTGGAGTTTGATTTGGTGAGCGAAGGCGTTTGTTGGTTTGGCCAATTTGGGTCGGAGACGGTGAGAATACCGATCGAAGTAGTTTGAATTGCTCTCTATCACTTGCCAATTAACTGTCTGTAAACGTCGAGCGTCGAGAGGGCGGTTCTTCGCCAAGAGAATTGGGCAGCACGGTCCACTCCTTGTTTAGAAAGCTGTTTCCGTCTAGCTTCGTTCTCGAATATCTTTACTATTTCACTAGCAAATGAGTGCGGTTCCTTCGGAGGAACGAGCACCGCAGCACCTCCTACTACCTCTACCAAGCTAGATATACGACTAGCTACAACCGGCGCACCGCAGGCCATTGCTTCTAGCGGTGGGAGTCCAAAGCCTTCGTAAAGAGAAGGATAGACGAACACGCCGCAAGCTGAATAAAGCGCGCGCAGTTCATCATCGCTGACGTAACCGGTAAAAAGGATCTGTTCTTTGACGGCCGAGCGCTCGATGTAGGAGAAAAGATCTTCGCTTAACCATCCCTTCTTGCCAACGATGACTAGTTGAGGGCGGAAAGCAGAATGAGCAAAGATTTTCTCGAGAGCTTGTACGAGAGTCAGGAGGTTCTTGCGTGGCTCAATCGTTCCAACAAAAAGAATGAAGTCATCCTTGAGGTTGAACTTTCTCTTTACTGCCGCAGTTTCGCTTTTTGGGGCGGGATAGAACTGATGTCGCGGAGCTTCAGGAATTGCGACGATCTTCTCCGGTGCTACTTGCAGACAATCGCACAGATCGCGCTTCGCGCTTTCTGTCGGCGTGATGATCATGGTCGCAGTACGCACCATGAAGGGGAGTCTCCGTCGCGCTCGCGCAACCAGATGCATTTCGTGAGTCTCTGGATACATGAGCAGTGAAAGATCATGAACTGTGACCACTGTTCGACATCTGTTCCATAAGGGGACGTTGTAGTTGGTGCCATGGAAAAGGTCGAGCGCAGACTCCCTAACGTAGAGCGGCAGGCCGATGGTCCACCAGCGTCGTCGCAGAAAACCGCCCTTGACGTGCGCCCAATTCAAGTTACAAGGCAGACTGTCACCTTGTTGATCGATGAAGGGGAATGGAGAGATGAGCTCGAAATCTATATCTGGAGCTACAAGGGCGAGCTCGCGGGCAAGTTCAAAGGTATAGTGCCCGATCCCGGTTTTCGTTGCGGCCAGCGGGATGCCATCTATTCCTATACGCATGGATCACCCATGTGAGTTACATCGAGGCGTTGTCCTTCACTCCCTTGAGAACCAATTCTAAGTCCGTCTTCACCATCTCTTTGATCAACTCTTTGAATGTATATGTCGGTTCCCAACCTAGTACGCGCCGCGCTTTTGATGCATCTCCGACCAGCAATTCTATTTCTGCGGGACGATAGAGACGCTCGTCTAGCTTCACGTACTCGCGATAGTCTAATCCTACTTCGGCAAACGCATGCTCACAGAATTCCTTCACACTGTGTGTCTCGCCCGTAGCAATAACATAATCATCCGGTTCAGGTTGTTGCAACATCAGGTGCATCGCTCGAACATAATCAGCAGCATGTCCCCAATCCCTTTTCGCATCCAAATTGCCGATCCTTATTTCGCAAGCCAAACCAGCCTTTATTCTTGCCACCCCATTTGTTATTTTGCGCGTGACGAATTCAAATCCTCGGCGCGGACCTTCATGATTGAAGGCAATCCCGCTACAACAAAACATGCCGTAAGCTTCTCGATAATTTCGCGTCAAGTGAAAACCTGCCACTTTGCTGATCCCATATGGGCTGCGTGGATGAAAAGGAGTCGTTTCGCGCTGCGGGGCTTCGACTGCATTTCCGAACATTTCACTCGACCCCGCGAAATAGAATCTGCATCTAGGCTGTAGTTCGCGCAGAGCGGCTAGGACATAATGCGTCCCGTTGATGTTTACGCTCATCGTCGAGAATCCATCGGCAAAACTTTCAGCCACAAAACTTTGCGCAGCTAGGTGATAACATTCATCAAACTCATAGCGGCTAATCACATGAAAGATGCTTGGGTAGCTCTCCAAGCTCGCTGGATGTAAGGTGATGCGATCGAGCAGATGGCGGATGCGGCTGAACCGTCTTTCCGGATCTTCGAACGCTACACGACGGACCAGTCCATGCACTTCGTAGCCTAAACTGAGCAAGTGCTCTGCTAAGTAACTGCCGTCTTGTCCCGTAATGCCCGTGATTAGCGCTCTTTTGCCCATCGCTCGGTTCGATTACCAACGCGACACGATGTCGCTTTGAAACGACAGCAGTTCCGCAAACATTCGTCTTACGCTATCTATGCTGTTCTACTCGTTCATGTTTGAGACCGAGCAGCTTTAACCACTCGGGCGGTTTGGCTATTTACATGGCGGATTGATATAGCATTTCCGAGAAGACATGTAAAGACAAACGCGGTGGGCTGGACGAGCGGAACGGCAACAACGGCTATCTGTAACCGAATCGCAGGCGGTACTCTGTAGAGTTGACGAATCCCCAAACCATCGTGCGGTAGTCTTGCGGGTTGCGGTTCAATACTCGAAGCCAGTCTTGGTATCCAGCGGGCTCTGGATCGCGACGGAGGTAGCCGAAGTACTGCATTGCAACAAAGGTCGAATTGTACTCTTTGGCTGCAACTTCCGTGCTCTCTACGATTGCCTTCAGCACATCGGCTCGGCTTCGCCGCCCAGTATTAAGATCATTGATCAATTGATCTCGATTACTCAAACTAACCCCTGCTGTTCGTAGCAACGCGTCTACATATCCTTCGTTCGTCAGGCCACCGTACTTCGCTTTGAAGTCAGCTCTCTCCACCCAGTTGCGCGCGAAAGCTTCCCGCTTCGCGATCACTTCTTCTGCCGTCTGCCCGGTTACAGCGCGCATGTCAGGTACCATTTCGACATATCGCGGCATGCGACCAAACGACACGGTGTAAAATCTATATACGTAATAACCTTTGACGAAAAATTCTTCGGAGCGGAAGAAACTGGCAGAGACTTCTATACGCATGTTCTGCAAGCACTGTTGATCCGAACCGCAGTTGTTAAGCACGCGCAGCCAATCGTTAAAACCACTCGCTTCTGGGAAGCGATTTAAGAAATCCAGATATTGCTGTCGGACGAAGAAGGCTGAATCATCTATGCTATTCCCACCATTTAAGTTCATAGCGGCATTAATCGCAGCGGCGACGTTCAATTTTCCGTATCCGAATCTTGGGTCCCATCCTGGGAGAGCGAAGTTATCGTTTTGTGCGTAGTTCGTGAGGAATCGCTTTATCTGCAAACTATCTAAATGAGGATTGGCTTGTAGCAAGAGAGCTACTGCGCCGGTCACCACCGGCGTGGCCATGCTGGTGCCGGCAGCGCCCGAGTGGAAGCTGTCGCCCGGCGCAGGATTGGCCGAGCCGAAGCTCGAATCGGCGGATTTCGCTGAGTAGAGGTAGTAACCGGGAGCGCTGATCTCGGGCTTGGGCCGCCCGTCGGCGGTTGGACCGGGGCTCGTAAACGGCGCGTAATCGCCGACCGTATAACGCGATGAGCGGGTGATGTATGCTCCGACGGTGATCGCGCCGCGCGCCGTTCCTGGCGAACTGACCCGCTTTGAGTCGTCCACGTTGTTCAAAAAGTGCCCGTCGCCTAACCACGCATCGAATCGGCCACCGTTTGGCGTCGAATCGCCGCGCAGCGTCAACGTCCAATTCGATCCCAAGTCCTTCGCACTGTCGTTGAAGACGACGAAGATGTTGTTCTGGTCGTTGGATGGATCGGCGTCTCCCTTGTCATCCGTCGCGTTGTAAACGCGAATGTACGTGTCACCGTTCGCGCCGTTGATGAAGCCGCTCGGATTGTACGGAACAGGCCCGACCTGCACACCATCGGGGCGTGTCACGGTCACCGAGAGACGGTCGTTCTTCGAGTAGTACAGTTCGACGTACCGCGGATTCTTGCCCTCTGAATCGAGTCTCAACTCGAGGCTGTTTCCCGCCGTCACTGATCCGCTCGCATGAATTGCATTATCGCCCTCGTTGCCTGCGGCGACGCAAACAGCTCTTCCCGGTCCACGGCTGACGATCTCGTCTATGGCGCGCTCGTCCGGGTTGGTACCATCGTGCGGACCTTGGTGCCCCCCGATGCTCAAGTTGATGACGAAGGGCTTGCCCAGTTCACCGGCTTTCTGCTCGATGAAGCGCATCGCATTGATGATGTCCGTGGTGCGAAAACCATCGCTGCCATCTTCCTTGCGGTTCGCTTTAACGATGATGAGATCGGCTTCCGGCGCCATGCCTGTGTAAAGCCCTGGCGTTGGACCAGCGAGTCCGTTGCCGGCCGCCGTGCCGGCAACGTGTGTGCCGTGGCCGTTGCGGTCGCGCTGTTGCACGTTGCCGTTGCCTTCGAGCGCCGCGTTGATTTCGTCTTCGGTGTAGAGCCGACCGATGGGGGTGGTTCCTCCGGGCAGCGTGTAGTTCCATGCCGGATCGGTCGACCCCGAACCGTAGACTGTCATATCGAGCAGTGCTTTAATGCGCGTGCGTCGCCCGTTGCTCCCGGGCAAGGTGAAGTCCGGATGACGAAAATCTATGCCGGAATCGACGATGCCGACGACAACGCCGCGCCCCGTTTGCGAAACGACGCGCTGGCCGGAAGCGTTGTCGATCCCGATGCTTCGCCGGGCCAGATCGTTGAGCGGGCGGTAGACGGCTCCGCCTGAAATCTTTTGCACCGATCCGAGGGCGGCAAGTCGCGGCAGATCTTCAACGTCGGCTTCCACTGTGAGGATACGCCCGATTTGCGCTCCGATCTCGAACCCGGCAGCGCGAACCTCTTCCGCATCAGCGGCCTTCAGTTCGACGACGACGCCCACGCGCGCACCGCCATCGATCTCCGGCTCGACGGCGATTGATTCGCTCAATTTCTCGATCTCTTGAGCTGGAAAGCGGCCCTGCGCACGCGCCTCGGCCGCGGTGCGCCGCACGATTTTGAGTAGTTTGTCGGTCTTGCGCGCGAAGGCAGTTTCGGGGTCTTCGTCCTGCCGCACGGCCAGCGTCGTCCACAACGGCGGGATCGCGACAGCGAGAAGCAAGAAGACGAGGCTCGAAAACAGAAACGAGCGCCGACCGTCGACAGGTCTTTTGCGCCAACTTGGAAAGCCCAAAGGCGGCATCGCGAGCATGCCCTCCAAAGAAACGCCCAATGAAGACCAACGCCACTTCAGCAAGTGGCGCAGTCTACCGAAAAAGATCAAAGACCGGCTACCTTCCGGGAGAGTTGGGGCAAACGGCGCTCGATCTTCGTCTGCGTGCGGTCGTCGCGCGGACGTCGGATGCGCCCGCTAGATTATATCTTAACATCCGGCATCGAACGCAACCCCCTAACTCGAGGCCGCGGGCCCGCGTACCAAACTGCGCGCAACAGCGAGCGACGAGCGCACCACTTGCTTGCGGCGTTGTTCGATGCCGACAGCAAGCGACTGCTGTAGGCGGCTGGACAAGCATCGAACGCGCAAGTAAACTAAACGGTTCGCACGCCTGCCACCGATGACAACCGAAGCACCCTTCGCCGTGAAAAGCGGATGATCGCGTGTGGCGAGGGCTTGCGCGAAGTTTGCGAAATCCTGAACAGACGGAGACTGAACGAAGCTTATGCCAATGTCGGCCACTCAAATCAGACGCGGCATGGTCATCGTCTTCGACGGCGACCCGTGCAAAGTGCTCGATTTTCGCCATCACACGCCCGGAAACCTGCGCGCCATGGTGCAAACGAAGTTGAAGAACCTGCGCACCGGCGTCACCTTCGAACATCGCTTCCGTTCGGCGGACACGGTGGAACGCGCCATGCTCGAAGAGCACGAGATGGAGTTCCTCTATTCCGATGGCACGCAGTACCACTTCATGAACACCGAGAATTATGAACAGATCGCCCTCGATGAAGAAGATCTCGGCGACGCCGTGCAGTGGTTGACGCCGGGGCTGCGCATTCAAGTCGAGTTCTACAACGGCGAGCCAATCGGCATAAAGCTCCCGCCGTCGCTCGAGTTGACCGTGGTGCAGACGGAACCGACGCTCAAAGGCGCCACCGTCTCGAACGTCAACAAGCCCGCCGTGCTCGAAAACGGTGTGACCATTCAAGTGCCGCCGTTCATCAATCAAGGCGATCGCATCCGCGTCGATCCCAACGAAGGGCGTTACATCGAGCGCGTCAAGTAGCTCGCAGGCTCGGTTTTGAACGCGCCGATATGTACCTCCTCTATTCTCTGCTCTTTGCTGCCGGGATCCTCTTGTACGTTCCAACGCTGGCGTGGGCGTCGCTCAGTCGTGGGAAACGGATCGGCGACCTGCGCCAGCGGTTGGGACTGATCGAACCGTTGGAGACTGGCCAGCCGGTGATCTGGATTCACTGCGTATCGGTCGGCGAAACGCAAGCGGCGCAACCTTTGGTCCGTGCGCTGCGCGAGCGGTATCCGGATCACGCGATCGTCATCTCGACCGTGACGGCAACCGGTCAAGACACAGCACGCGCGCTTTTCGCCGAGCACGCTTTGCGCATCTTCTACTTTCCGCTCGATCTTCCTTTCGCCGTTCGCCGAGCGTTGCGCGCCATCGAGCCGCAAGTCGTCATCATCATGGAAACAGAGCTTTGGCCGCGCTTTCTTCGCGAGTGCGACTCCATGGGAGTGCCGACGGCGCTTGTCAACGGCAGGCTCTCGGCGCGTTCGTTCGCCCGCTACCGGCGCGTGCGCTGGTTCTTTCGGCGCGTGGTCGGCCATTTGTCGCTCGCCGTCATGCAGACGGAAGCGGACGCGCAGCGGATCGCAGCGCTGGGTCTGGCCGCTGAGCGCATTCGCGTCGCCGGCAACATCAAATTCGACCTCGAGCCGCGCGCGGATGTCGCGCAAACGGCGCGCAAGTTGGACGCCCGCTTCTCTTTGCGCGATGCGCGGCTGATCGTCGCCGCAAGCACGCACCGGCCGGAAGAACGCATCGTCATCGAAGCCTTCAAGCAGGTGCGCCAACGCTGCGCGACGCGCCGCCCGAAACTGCTCATCGCGCCGCGCCATCCGGAGCGGTTCGAGGAAGTGGCCGACCTGCTCGCTCGTTCCGGTCTCGCGTGGACGCGGCGAACACGCCCGCAAAGCGCTGAGGATGCGCGCGCCGAGGTTGTTCTGCTCGACACCATCGGCGAGCTAAGAGCAGTCTACGAACTGGCGAGCGTGGTCTTCGTCGGCGGAAGCATCGCGCCCGCCGGCGGGCACAACGTGCTCGAACCGGCCGCCGTCGGCTGCCCGATCGTCACCGGAGCGCACACGTTCAATTTCGAGCGCATCGTCCGCGAACTCGTCGCAGCGGAAGCGTTGGTCCAGTTGTCGGAGTCGGACGTCGAACGCGCGGCGGATCGGCTCGCCGATGTGTTCGCGTCGCTGCTCGCAGACGAAGAGCGCCGACGTTCGATAGGCGAACGCGCGCGCACCGTCGTCGAACGGAACCGCGGCGCGGCGGCGCGCACTCTCCAAGCACTGGATCCTCTTCTCGCCTCGCGCAACGATCTTCGCATGAGCGCCGTTGGCAAGTGATCATCACAGAAGCGTGTCTCGATGTGCTCAGAGCACGAGGTTAGAATGTCGGAGCGCACGGACGGCGTTCCGCAGCGACGCCAGCGACCGTCGAGCGTTTCGCCGTCTTCGAGCAACGCAGGGTCGAAACGGGCGAAACGCCGTAGGATCGCCGTGATCCAAAGAGCGACATGATCTTGACCGCGCCACTCGGATTGCTCTACGGCACGGCCGTGCGCACGCGAGCTCTTCTGTACCGGGCCGGGCTTCTTCGCACAGTGCGCGCACCGCTTCCGGTCATCAGCGTCGGCAACATCACGGTCGGCGGCACGGGCAAAACGCCGCTCGTCGCTTGGATCGCGCACGCCTTGGCCAAAGAAGGGTTTTCGCCGTGCATCCTGACGCGTGGTTACGGGCGCATCCGATCGCGCGATCGCGTGCTCGTCTCCGACGGCAAGCGCGTGCTGGCGGACGCACAGACGGGCGGAGATGAACCGGTTCTGTTGGCCGAGCAACTGCTCGGTCGGGCAGCGGTGATCAGCGATCGAGATCGCGTCGCCGCAGCGTACTGGGCCGCAGAGAATCTGGAGCGCATTGATCTCTTCATTCTCGACGACGGGTTTCAGCACCTACGACTAGCTCGCGATCTAGATCTGGTCGTCGTCGATGCCACCGATCCTTGGGGCAGTGGACTGTTGCCTTTCGGGCGTCGGCGCGAGCCGCTCGGCGCGCTCGCACGTGCTGATTGCTTCGTCATCACGCGCGCCGAGAGTTCGACGCTGGTCGAAGATTTGCGGCGGGAGTTGGGGCGCCGAGGCGGCGGCAAACCGGTCTTCGTCGCGCGCACGAAAACATCGGGACTGCGGCGAGTGGATGTCGCACGGCAAGACGAACGA
This sequence comes from uncultured Pyrinomonas sp., assembly GCA_937135995.1. GTDB lineage: Bacteria > Acidobacteriota > Blastocatellia > Pyrinomonadales > Pyrinomonadaceae > Pyrinomonas. Next base: position 5,754 of record CAKZOF010000146.1, on the reverse strand, counting down.
CCGGGGCGACCGGATGAACCTGCTCAACGGTTACCTGTTGCAGTCAGAGATCGGGTATGGCAAGACAAACGCCCGGATGGACCATTCCTCGCCTTCTGCGGCATCGGGAACCCGCAAGCCTTCTTCACGCACCTTCGTCGCGAAGGCTATCCGTTGGTTGCGACGTGCGCGTTCGCTGACCATCACTTCTACGCGCAGCACGAAATCGAACGCCTGACGCAACGCGCGCGAGCGTGCGGTGCGCGCGCACTGGTGACGACGCTCAAAGACGCCGTCAAACTGCGTCACCTGAGTTTCGGTCTCGCCTGCTTTGCGCTGGAGATCGAGTTAGAGATCGAAGAGCAAGCCGGGCTTTGTGAGCTGCTGCGAAAAGCGGTCAAAGGGATCGCAAACGCGAGGCTAGAAAGAACAGGAAAGCGGCTCTGATCGCTGGTCCGATCGTTCGATGCGCCGAAAGAGCGAAGCGCCGCAAGCGCGCTTGCCCCATTGAAGACGTAACACTCAGGGAACAGCGGGAGGCTCTTTCTTCGGCGGCTCCGGCGGTTTGATCAGCACTTCACCAGGCGAGGGTTTCGGCAACTGTCGCGTTGTCGGCGTCGCTTCCTGCTTCTGGTTGGCGTTGCTCATCGGGCGCGGCGTCGGTTCGGTGCGCGCTCCGTTTCGGTTTGCGTTTCTGTTTCCGGCCGCAGCCTCTTCAATCAAACGCGGTTCTGCATCGGGCGGAAGCACGGGCTCGATGGTCGTTCCCGTGACCGCCGGCAGGGGCACCAACTCGGTTCCGCTCGCTCGATTCGCGTTCTCCGTGCTCTGTTGATTCGAGTTATCGTGAGGCGCGCGCTCCCTAGCGGCGACGTCCCTTTCGCTTTCACCAGTCGCCGGTCTTGCCGGTCGCACGGGTTGCACTCCCGGTTCAGTGACCACCGACGGCTGTCCGCTCTCGGTATTGGAGCGGCTGCGATGAAGCGCATAGAAGATACCGAAGACGGTGACCAGCAGGACCACACCGGGAACGAGCAGCTGCCAAGGTCGGGGCCGGGTCGGAGTCGGACCGGTTGCCACCGTCGGCGCGGCGACGGTGCTCTGCACCACGGTCGCTTCCTCTCGTTCTTCTTCCACCGGCACTACGATGCGCGGTCTTTCCGCAAAGGTCGCTGTCTGCTCGACGCCCGTGGCTGCCAGCGCGAGTGCGGACGCCAATTCGCCCGCCGTTTGAAAGCGCTCTTCGGGACGTTTTGCGAGCGCGCGCATCACCACCCGATCGACCGCCACGGGAAGCGCCGGACGCTCTTCGCGTATCGCTGGCGGCGACTCGCGTAAGTGTTTGAGCAAGACCTCAGTGGGCGAATCGGCGGTGAATGGTACATGACCGGTCAACATCTCGTAGATGATGACGCCGAGACTGTAGATGTCGGAACGCGCATCCACCGTCGAACGCGAACACTGCTCGGGCGACATGTAGTGCGGCGTGCCGATGACGAGATTGGGAGCAGTCAACTCGGGATCGGTCGGCTCCATGATCTTGGCGATGCCGAAATCGACCACTTTGACCCAATCGCGCCCGCCGCTCATCTCGACGAGCATGATGTTATCGCTTTTGAGATCGCGATGGACGACGCCCTGCGCATGCGCCGCATCGAGCGCTTCGGCGATTTGCCGCGCGATCTCGACGACGCGATCCATCGGAAGCGGCCCTTCTTCACGGATCAACTCCTTGAGCGTGCGCCCCTGCAAGTACTCCATGACGAGGAAGACCAATCCGTCGTCTTCGCCGAAGTCCATCACGGTGATGGCGTGCGGGTGCGCAAGTCGCGAGGCGGCGCGCGCTTCGCGCGTGAACCGCGCGACCACTTTTTCATCGGCGGCGAGCGCTGGGCGAAGCACTTTGATCGCCACCGTCTTGCCCATCAAGACGTGTGTCGCACGATAGACGGCGCCCATACCGCCCTCGCTGATCCGTTCCTCGATGCGGTATTTGTCGGCAAGCACGCGCCCGACGAGATCGTCTTGTGGCGCGAGCACCTCGCCATCGTTGGGGCAGAGCGTATTCGCGTTGCCGTATTCCGCGCCGCACTTTGGACATCTCTTCATGTCGGAGGACGCCCTCGCTTGATCGAAAGCTTCTCGCGGCGCGAGCGTAACACAGCGCTTCTTCGCCGCGCAAATATCTATTGACCGACCTTTATTTTGGCGCCGCGAAGCAAACGCGTCGCGCACTCAAATGGCGAAGCGCGCCCGCCTCGTTGCCGGAGGGAGACGCGCTTCGCCAAGGGTTCGTTCGCCGGCGTTCGATTAGACGTTGAGGAAGATGAACGCGACGAGCAACGTGAAGAGCACGAGCGTTTCGATGAAGACCAGACCGAGGATCATCAGCGTCTGGATACGACCGCTGGCGCCCGGATTGCGCGCCGCGCCTTCGGCAGCCGCCGCCGCCACGCGCGATTGGCCCAGAGCGGCCAGCCCAGCAGCGATGCCAAAGCCGAAACCGGCCGCGAGTTTGGCGTACTTGGAAACCGTAAACTGGTTATCGGCGGCCACTTCCGCTGCCGCTTGCGCAAAGCTCGGCGCGGCGAACATCAGAACGCCGAGCACGGAAAAGAGAAAGAAACGGATTCTGTTCATCTTCTTCATCTCTCCTTTTGATGGTCGAAGCTCTGCGCGCATAAGCCGGGAGACGAAGGACGCCGGAAGGTTATGAGTTCGCCGCTCATCCGGTATTCAGCCGTCAGGTCCGGGGGGACGACGGCGCTCCAGCGATGAAGGCTCACGCTCGAACTATGATCGACGTGCGCTTCGTTTCGCTCGACGTGCGCGCTGAGCGGTTGAATTGCGCCTTGCGCTCCAACGTGCGCGGCTCCGACTGGCACGCGCCGCTCAAAGCGCGCTTGAACTCGAAGACCAAGGTATGAAAGAACTGTCCCGACCGAAATTTCGCTCGCCTTCGCTCCCAACATGCTGCCGGAGCCGCCCGCAGGCGCTGGCACGACTTTTGGGGTCTTGGTCGAGGTCGCTTCGACCGACGATCTCGTTCGCGCGTTTTGCCGCTGAACTGCACTCGAAGACTTTCTTCGATCTTTCGTCGGTCAATGGCCTCCGCCCGCTTCCAGCGAGTTCGGCAGCGTGATGATGCCGCCCGGTTCTTCCTTGTGCTCTTCGTGCGGCGCGTGCGTCACTTCGCTGATGTAGATGATCGAAAGCAGCACGAAGATGAACGTCTGCACGAAAGCGACGAACGCCGTCAGCGGATAGAGTATGACCGAGAGGAGATAGGTGACCGGCGGCCAGATGTTGGCGATGTTGACGGCGATCTGTTCGTCGCCGAACATGTTGCCGAACAGACGCACGCTCAACGACAACGGGCGCACCATGTTGCTGATGATCTCGATAGGGAAAAGCAACGGCGCGAGCAATAGCATCGGGCCGGAAAAATGCCTGAGGTGGCCGAACAATCCGTTCTCGCTGATGCCAACGTAGTTGTAGTAGATGAACGACGACAAGCCAAGCGCGAACGTGACCGACATGGAAGCTGTCGGTGACATCAGACCGGGAACAAGCGCCATCAGATTCGAGGTCAAGATCAGCACAGCAAAGGTCGCGATCACGGGAAAGTATTTCATGCCGTGCGATCCAACGTTGTCGAGCAGCAGGTTGCGAATGCTCGCGATGCCCATCTCCAAGATCTGCTGCTTCGCGTCCGGCTCTTCCACCGACAGGCGCCGGCGCAAGAAGAAGACCACCGCCAAGCAGAGCAAGCAAGCGATGATGAACATCACCGTGTACCACGGCACGGCATTCTCCGGCGTGTAGGGGCCGAAGACTTTCTCCGCCGAGGTACCGAAATTGGCCAGCACACGATCCCACAAAGGTTTCGTGTAGGTGACTTGAAAATGATGGACCGGTTCGCCGATGTAGCGGTTGACGAGTTCGACGATGGCCGGAACGTGATGTGCTTTTTCTCCTGTCGCTTCGCCTTTTGCGGTCTCTGCGGCCAGCAACCAAAGCATCTTGATTAAACCTCTCGGTGGATGAATGCGCGATATAGCTGAAGCGCGGCCTCGATGAGCGCGGCGATGACGAAAGCGCACAGCCCGCCGACGATCGCTGCGGGCGAGGCAACGTCGAGCCAACCGGCGACGACCACAGTCGCAATGGTGACGACGTAACGCAACGCATATAGCGATGCGCGCTTCTTCCACCCTTTTCGCTGCCTGTCGAAGACAGCCGCAACTGAAGTCTTCAGCCAGTGGAAGTTTATCAGCGCGAGCGCGCCGCCCAAGGCCAATCCGACGGTGACACGCCAAGGCGCCAACATCGCGCTCAACAGCGCGGCGATGATGACGACGAGCGCCGTCGAGCGAAACAACCGTCGCAGGACGCGCTCTGGTTCATCTTCCGGCGAGCTGCCGCCATTGCGCGTCGTTTCGCTCATCGAACAAACAGGTTATTCTACACGCCCACGGGCGCTTCTGTCGAGTCTTGAAGAAGGGAGCATCGCTGCGCACGATTTACAACGAGGCCAGGCGCGCTTGAACTTTCATCCAACTTGCAAGGCGCGCGATTCGGCTATCGTGACGCGACGCGCTTTCCCCGGAAGAACCTTCTGCCAGCGCTTGCAAGGCGCGCGATCGGGACGCGCCTTCGCTGACCGCGTCCGAACCTAGAGCTTGGTCGTGATGCGGACGAACTCGTACAGACCGATGGCCGAGCCGAGCACCAGTCCGGCGACGGCGAGCCAAGGGTTCGTGCCGAGCCAGCGATCGAGCAACCATCCCAAGCCGAGAAAGGAGAGCACAGAGAAGACGATCGATAATCCAGCGGCGTATGCGATGGCGCTTTTGCGCGTCGCGTCCTTGTCGTCGTTTTTCGCCATATCGTCGCACTCAAGTCTTCTCGTTCCACCGGCCGCGCGTCAAGTAGTTCTTCGGCAACTCCCACAACAGCGCACGGCGCGAGTGACGCATGGAATCGTGAATGAAGCAGACATGCGTGCACCAGCAAGCGCGCCCTCCATCGATCTGGCGCACCTCGGCGCGACGCGCTTCGCTCGCCCACAGCGCGCCGAAATCGAAATCGTAATCGGCGAGCCGCGCGAACTTGCCGCGCAACTCGCACGCGCGCACGTCGCCGTTGTAGTCGATCACGGCGATGGTTTCGCCAGCGGTGCACGGCATGGGCCACTGCGTGGGGCGCTCGAAGTTTTCGACTTGCACACGGTAATGCGTGGTGATTGCCCCCACATAAATCAGATTTTTGACCAAACGCGCCGCCGCGTCGTCGGCGGCGAACATGCGGTCGCCGTAACGCTTGGTCAACCGCGCAACGCGCCTGTAGAGCGCCGGGAGGGCAGCGGGCGGAACGCGTTTGATCGCGTCGCCGCTTTTGGCGTCGCCGCGCACGAGGTTGAAGTAATGGCCATCGAGATCGAAGTTCTCCCACAAGTAATCGGCCAACTGCGTCACTTCGCCGTAATTCTCGGCGCAAACGACCGTGTTGACGTTCAAACGAAAGCGCTCGTTGAAACGTCGCTTGAGCGGACCGAGCGCCCGGAGACAATCAAGCGCGCGTTCCCAATTGCCCGGCACGCCGCGCAGGCGATCGTGCGTCTCGCGCAGGCCATCGAGTGCCACGTTCAGATAGAGGTGCAGATGCGCGTGCCTCGCGAGTGTCTGTGCCACCATCTCGCAAACGCGCCCCGCGATGAGCGCGTTGGTCGGGATGATGACGCGCCGTACGCCGTTGTGGCGCACGAAAAGATCG